>CAZOUZ010000096.1:0-7277 GCA_964583115.1 uncultured Dehalococcoidales bacterium | reverse complement strand
GCACGATGCGGTCGCTGTATTCCCAGTAGGGCAACTGAGTGTGCAGGGTGCGTACAACGCTTTCCTGCATCGAGACGTCCACGTGCTGTCCCCGTCCGGTAACGGCGCGGTTTTGAAGAGCGATTAGAAGCCCGGCGGCGGCGTGGACGCCGGCCTGTGCATATGCCTGGTCGACGCTTAGCCGCAGCGGAGCGCGGTCCGGTTCGCCGGTGCAGTAAGCCATTCCGCCCATAGCCGAAGCTACCAGGTCACCGGCTTTGTAGTCTTTATAGGGGCCTGTCTGACCGAACGGGGTAATGGATGCCATAATCAATCGAGGGTTTGTTTCAGCCAGCGTCCGGTAGTCCAGTCCGGCTTTTTCGAGGTATCCGACGGGGAATGATTCGATAATGAAATCGGCTGTCCCGGCGAGCCTTTTGAAAATGTCCTTTCCAGCTTCGGTATCGAGGTCGAGGGTCAGGCTCCTTTTGCCGGCGCAAAAAGCGAGCCAGAAAAGGCTTCTGTCGGGGTCGGCTATATCTTCAAAAAAAGGGGGAATTCTCCTGGCGGGACTGCCCTCCGGCTTTTCGACCTGAATTACGTCAGCCCCGAGGTCGGCCAGAATTTTACCGCAGGAGAGGCCTTTCTCGTCAGTCAAATCCAGGGCTCGATAAGGACTCAACATTTCAGATTCTTATCCCTGCCTCACTCTATTAAGGCCTTCGGTTATCCTGTCGACGTCCAGGGCGATTTCCAGCAGTTCGAGGTGTTCTTTATAGACTGCCGGGTCTATCTGCGATTTTATCTCAGGTTCCATAATGTGGTAAACGGGTAAATCGAGCGAGACACCCGCCAGCGGTCCCAGCCAGCTAGGGTCGCCGTTGACCAGGGTCTCGGCATAAAGCTCGGAGCTATCGGCGTCCGGAGAACCCAGTATTACTATGATATTGTCCTTGTCGTGCTCGTCGACTATCTTCTTGACCATTTCCTGACCCTCCGGGTCAAAGGCACCGGCGGCGGTTCAGACGAAGCACTGGGTCTGCACCATCACCGGCTCGGCACCGGCGCTCCTGATGCAGGCTTCGATAGCCGGCCCCTGGACGCCGTCGCGTTCTCCGATTATGATTACCTTTTTCCCTTTAAGCTCCATTATCTTTCCTCCGTGACCGAATAGACGGCAGCAGCTAGGAAAGTATCTCCTCAACGGCTTTTTTTATGTCACCGGCGGTGATGCTTTCTCCGGTGAGGCGTTTGCTCTCGTTGCCGTCTTTGTACAAGATAAATGTCGGCAGGCTCATAACTCTCAACCTGGCACAGAGCATACGGTTTTTCGGGGCGTCCACTTTGGCGACCTTGAGCTTTCCGGCGTAGTCCTTTTCCAGCTTCTCGACCGCAGGCGTCAGCGCCAGGCAGGGCTTACACTGTTCTCCCCAGAAGTCCACCAGCACCGGCTGCCCGGACTGGAGCGTTTCATTCTCATAGTTATCCCGGTCAAGCTCTTTAGTCAAATCTATTTCCCTCCGGCATTTCTTCTCAGCAGGAACGACATACCGTCGGAAAGCTGGGTCATTCTGCCTAGGAAAAGGCTCCCCTTAGCCAGGAACATTGTGTTTTTTATTTTACCATTCAGTATCGCTTTTACCGAATGCCCCAGGACGGGAACGGCGGAAGCGATATGCCCCTGGGTGGGAGAGAAGCCGGGCATGCCGTGAGTCTTTACGAAGTCTTCAAGGGCGCTCCTGTCAATCTCGGAGCGAAGCACTGCCATGCTGCCGATGGTGCGGTAATTGTTGCGGGGGACGTTGCCGCTTCCCTGCGGCTCGGTCATTTCGGGATTATGCATCTCCGTGGCGAATTTATCAACGTCGGTAATCTTCATCTGCATACGTTCCAGCGGCTCGACAACCAGCTTCTCCAGTATCTCCTGCTGGGAGGAGCCGGAGCCAATCTCGTGCTTGCCAACGGAATCGAGGACTATGACCGGGCTTTTCCCGTCATCCCGGCTTATCCAGACGGCGATGCCCGCCAGGACGTCCTCGAGTATCGGCATATCGTGGCGGAGGTGTCCCTGAAACTTCATTCCGAGCTTGGCGAAAGAGCCGCCGGCGACCACGACCACGTTTTCGAATATGCCCGAGGAGACCAGGCTGGCAGCCAGCACGGTGGCGTGAACGGGGGCGCAGCAGAATGCCTTGACATCTGAGCCGGTAGCCCGGCTGCACCCTGACAACTCGCCGATTGACTTTGCCATATTGCCGCCGCCCCGGTTGTAACGGTCTCCGACTGCTTCCTCACCGCAGCCGAGGAGGTAATCTATATCCCCGGCGGCAATGCTTCCGGAGGTAAGCTGGCGCAGAGGGACGACCCCGGAAGCCCGGTAGGCGAGGTTTTCCAGAAGGATACCGGGGGCGAGGTTGGCATCTTCTTCAAGCGCCCCCCGGCAGCAGCCGATTAGCTTATCACCGGCTACGTAAAGGGGGAGAGCATTACCCTCCTCCAGCTTTTTCCTGATTTCGGCTATGGGGTAGCCGCTGCCGAGTTTTTTGATGTCGTTTTCATCGAAAAGGGGGTGCTCTTCGAGGCGGGAGGCGACGTCTCCGAGGAAACTTTCTTCGAAGAACAGCAGGTCGAACTCGTCGCATATCTTCATCACGCCGTAGAACTCTTCCTCCGGCATAATTTCCCCGAACTCGCCCCGGCGTGAAGCCCCGGCAACGGGGTTCAGATACCAGGGCGCGGGAATATCGAGCAGGTCATCGGGGGTCAGGTTGCCGATAAAGACCTGGCTGGGGGGATAGGCGACAGTATTTGCGTAAGGGTGCAGATGCTTTACGATTTGTTTGAACAGTTCCGGGTCTCTGGCTATTTCCCGGGACGGTTTGGAGCCGTGACAGACCATACCGGGGACGTGGCCGAGGAAATAGGAGACCGCTTTTACCACGGGTGTTGAATTCTGCTTTAAATTATCGGGCATTTTATAAATATCTTTCCCTATCTTTCTTTTCAGGCTGCGTCAGGCTGGGAGACCGTGTTCTCCGCATCCTTCTGCAAAGATTTAAGGGCTTCGGCGGCTATCTCACGGCGCACCGTCTTTTCTGTTTCGGGGTCGGAGTCCGACCTGCCCCAGGGACTGACGATTTCTTTGCCCTGCACAATGCGGGGAGAGCCGCCCATCACCGCCACCGGCGTCATCGCCGTTATGTGGGCGGTCGGCAGTCCCGCCCGCTCCAGTTCCTTGGTCAGCGCCGCACCGCAGCGCGTGCTGGTGCCTCAGGTGGAGGTAAGGATAACGGCGGACACGCCGTCCTCTTTAAGCTGACGGGCAATTTCCTGTCCCATCCACTTGGCATTTTCTATCTTTGTCGCCACCCCGGTGGTGGCGTAATAGTACTGATGAAGCTTGCCGATTACCTTTTTCTTTTCCAGTTCCCTCATAATATCGACCGGCACCAGCCGATTGGGGTTCTTGCGGATAAAGACGGTATCGTAGCCGCCGTGCCTGACCTCGTAATTTTCCGGGTCGAGTGATTCGATTCCCTCGATGCTGTATTTGCCGTATTTGGTGGCGTCGGAAGATTCAAGTCCGTCGGGATTGCCGGCCGGCACAAGTCCGCCATCGGTAACCAGGGCTACCTTTGCCGAAGCTAAATCTTTTACCTTCGGGGCGGGTGAGATTGTATAAAACTGCGGCTGGATTACCTCCGTCTCGAAGGTCTCCCCACCGAGTTTTTGAAGGAGCATGCCGACGACCCTCTCGGCGCCGGTGCGGTCGGCAAGCTCGTTAACGACCGTTCCCCTGGGGAAGTACCCGTCTTCCACCGGCTTGCCCGGTCTTTCTCCGGCTGCCAGCTTCATTGCCAGGCTGACCATCCCGGTGACAGCCTCGTTCATTACCCTGACCGAATTGCCGGTGGAAATGATATAGATGTCTTTGTGGTAAAGCTCGACGCCGGGGTTCTCGCGGTACATTCCGGCAACGGCGGGGATGCCGAGCTTTTCCTGCGCCGCTTTGCCTACCGCCCCGCAGGCAACCCCGAAACGCCCTGCCTCGAATGCCGGGCCGGCGATTACGACATCGGGTCGATAGGGGCGGACTAGCTCGATTATTTCAGTTGCGGCTTCCTCCGGCTTTTCCCCGATGTAGTTATCACCGCAGACAGCGGTGGCTATCACTTCTCCCCGTTCCGCCAGCTCATTTTGAATAGCCCTGCCCGGTCCGGTGACGCCTTCGATGACCTGAGGCCCGATATCCGCCTTTTCCTCACCGCCCAGACCGCCGAAAAACTGGTTTAAATAATGGACAACTCTTATTTTTCCCGTTGCCATTTTCACCTCCTCCGGAATCAGTACCGGACTGCCATCAGCCTGGAATCTCCTATCTGGCTCATCGCGCCCCTTATCTGGCGTGCCTGTGTCGCTGCTCCCCCACGCTCCGAGCCGTCTGACATGCCGATAACCCTTTCCGCCGGCTCCAGCGTTACGGCGGGACTTCCGGCGGGAGTGCCCATACTGACCATAGCGTCCACTTCCGGCATATCGCTGAAAATCGTGCTGGCTTTCAAAGATATCTCGGTGGTGTCCAGTCCCATGTGCAGCAGGGCGAGGGTCGTCTTGATTCCCATTTGCTCGCATCTCTGCGCCGTCCGCGCCATAACCATTTCCGGGGCGCCGCCGCCGCACTTGGTCAGCACCGCGCCGTCAGCCCCGAGCGTCCACTTCGCCAGATTGGCGGCTACGGTGGCTGTCCTCTCGTATTCAGGGGCATTGTTCGGGGCATTGCTTATTATCACGCCGCAGAAATTGAGTGTCTTTTCGTGTTCTTTATAAAGCTCCAGGACTATGGGATGATTTTGAATGCCGTAAGTATCCATAAAAGTGCTTGAGTACGGTGCCGTGATAGCTCCGTCAAGAATCTCGTTGGGGTGAAGGACGGTGGGCACTGTTGCACCGATATTATTCCCATACAGGACGGGGTCTCCTTCCAGCGGTTTGAACTGGAGGGTGAGTACCTGGAAGACGTAGGTTACCCTGGGCAATCCCTGCCCGTCCGGGGCGGGTTTTACCAGTGAAGGGATGTCGTATACCTCCACTTCGTCCGGCGTTAAACCTGCTCCCGCTTCAGCCAGGTAAACGGCTGTCTTCAGTCCGGCAATCTTGAGGGCAATGCGGTATTCGTCCGGCGTAGTCTCACCGGCCGGGCTTGCCATGACGACGACGTTGCAGGTACTTCCGAAGGGGCCGATTTCAACGCCGGGACCCCACATATCGATTATCCCCGTTGCCGCCCTGCCGCGGTCCTGGCTGCGGCGGTACTCGCTGAGGACGACGGCAGCGCCGCGCAGCGCACAGGTGCTGCCCCGGCCTACCGTTCCCAGCCTGTCGAGAGCGCCCGGATACTCCTGTCCGCTGTTTCCGAGCTTGGCCCTGGGTTCGATAACATCGACAACCCGGATAATCCGTGTTTTTTCACCGGGATTTGCCAGCTCGATTTCAACGGCTTCGAGCCGGGCATCTTTTTCCAGCAGCCCGATAAGCTCCTCCCGGTCTATCGACAATACGCCGTTTTCTACCGATGTCTTATCGGCGAACCGGACATTGCTGATTTTTACTACCTTTAGCTCGAGTTTCAAGAGTGTCCTCCCTGAGGTGGCGACAGCGCCTCGATAGGCCGGACCTGGTTAAATACTATCTAAAAAAGGAGTTCTCCGTCAATGAATGCTGCGTCCATTATACACCTATACCGGCTACTTTGCGCCAGTGCCGTCCGCCCGGTAAGGGTCATGATACCACCGGCCGCAATTGACCCATTACCCGGATATGAGTGTGATTGACAAACTCTCGCCAGAGGGCTAAACTCGAATTCTGCTACGTGATAAAGACGGAAGGAAGCCTGCCGGTGAGACGCCGGGCATTAATCAGGAGGGCTGATATGAGTTTTCCGAAAGATTTTATATGGGGTGCCGCAGCCTCGAGCTATCAAGTGGAGGGCGGCGCCTATGAGGACGGCAAGGGCCTCTCGGTCTGGGATATAATGTGCCGGCAGCCGGGTAAGGTATGGGATGGCGGCACGGGTGACGTGTCGAGCGACCATTACCACCGCTACCGGGAAGACGCCCGCCTGATGGGGGAGATTGGCCTGAAGGCGTACCGCCTCTCAATCTCCTGGCCGCGGGTCATACCCGAGGGTGTCGGGACGGTCAACGAGAAAGGGCTGGCGTTCTACGACCGGCTGGTCGATGCCCTGCTGGAGAACGGCGTGCAGCCGTGGGTGACGTTTTTTCACTGGGACTACCCGTATTCGCTTTACCGCCGGGGCGGCTGGCTTAACGGCGATAGTCCGGAATGGTTCGCCGAATATGCGAGGGTTATCGTGGATAAGCTGTCGGACCGTGTTTCCTACTGGATGACGCTTAACGAGCCGCAGGTCTTCATCGAGTCCGGGCACCAGACCGGCAGGCATGCTCCGGGCCTGCGACTGGGTTATACCGACCTTCTTACGGCTGCCCATAACTCGCTTCTGGCACACGGTAAGACGGTGCAGGTAATCCGCGCCGGCGCCAGGGTAAAGCCGGTCATCGGCGCCGCTCCGGTGGGCGTTACCTCGGTTCCGGCTACCGACAGCCAGCAGGACATAGAGGCGGCGCGAAAACACATGTTCTCCATACCGGAGAAGGTTTTTATGAATAACACCTGGTTTGCCGACCCGATGGTGCTGGGCAAATATCCCGAGGACGGGATTAAACTCTTCGGCAGCGAAATGCCCGATATTCCCGACGGGGATATGAAGACCATCTGCCAGCCGCTCGACTTCTACGGAGCCAATATCTATTACGGGCAGATTGTCCGCGCCGCCGGCGACGGCGGAATCGAGCTTGTGACCGGCGCCGACATACCGGCGCTGACGACCATGGACTGGCGGATAACACCGAGGGTTCTCTACTGGGGCCCGCGTTTTCTCTACGAGCGCTACGGGCTGCCAATCGTCATCACCGAGAACGGCATGGCTAACATAGACTGGATTCATTCCGACGGGAAGGTGCGCGACCCGCAGCGTATCGATTATATCAGGCGGCACCTCCGCGAACTGGAGCGCGCCATTAATGACGGCGTGGCGGTAAACGGCTATATGGTCTGGTCGATTATGGACAATTTCGAGTGGGCGCAGGGCTACAAGCAGCGGTTCGGGCTTATTTACGTCGACTATGACACAGGGGAGCGCACCCTCAAAGATTCCGCATACTGGTACAAGGGCGTGATAGCTTCCAACGGCGAGAAGGCGATTAGTGAATGAGATAAAG
>CAZOUZ010000095.1:0-7288 GCA_964583115.1 uncultured Dehalococcoidales bacterium | reverse complement strand
ATACAGGTAAATGGAGACGAGCAAAAAGTCGTAGTCCAGAGGAAACTTGACGGAGTCAATAGAGAAATAGTGGAGGTTAGCATTCCTTGTCTGCTTACAGTCGACCCGTTGCTGGATACACCAAGGTACCCCAGCATTCCTTCTATTCGAGCGGCACAGAAACGAAAAATCGAGCAATACGATAGAGACAGCCTTGGTTTGTCTCTGGAGGAAGTGGGTTCTGCCGGGTCAAAGACTAATATTATCAAATTATCAGCAAGCAGGCCCAGACCCAAGAGGCTTTTCACTCCCGACAGTAGCCTGCCAGCAGCAGAACGAATACGTTTACTCATGTCTGGCGGTATGACTGAAAAGAAGGACAACCGGCTGGAGGGCAATCCTGCAGAATTGGCTTCGAAACTAGTACAGTTCCTCAGGCAGGAAAAAATCTTACATTAGTGGAAAAAAGAAATCTGGATATTCTCCGGATGTTTAATCTTTTAAGCTGCTTTACCTGTGTCCGTAGACTAAGCTGATGCTTATTTATCAGTCCCAACTTCACCAGTGGTGGCAAGATTACCATATTGTTTACTATTCCAGAGTCGACAAGTGAGCCCATAGCAGAAAATAGAGAGGGGCTTTATGGTTTAAACCATAAAGCCCCTTTGTCGCTCTATTCGACTGTACGATTAACTAATATCCCATAGTGTCCTTGAGGTCCTGGTCCATCCACATGTAGGCGCAGATTTGCATCGGGTTCCAGTACCCCGGAAGTGTTTGATTTTCGAAGTTTTTCACCCATGGCCACCACACACCGTACTGGTAAGGTGCCGGCAACCATGTTCCCCAGGCATTCTCGACCATGAACGGGGTTATATCCCTCAGAATTTGGGCAACTTTATCATCGTCCTTACCGAGGTAAATGTTCATCTCGTTATAGGCTGCCCTGGTCTCAGGGCTGTCGAAGAAACTGGCGCAGTCATTGGCTTCGGCACGAAAGTCCTGGTATACGTAAGGGAACTGGTTCTGCTTGGTGCCTTTATATATCATCTCTTCATATGTCCTGCCCCTGTCAACACTCCAGTAAACGCCAGGCTCCAGCGGTTGAATCTCCATATCAACACCAACAGCCAGGTAGTACTCTCTAATTAAAGAGACTATATCCGCACTGGCAACCTGGCAAACAATCTCGGTCTGAAAGCCATCGGGATACCCTGCCTCGGCCAGAAGCTCTTTTGCCTTAGCTGGGTCATACGTATATATATCCTGGGCTTCCTGGGACATCTCTTCGAGCGGGACGAATACTTCCCTGTGGTCGATATCGTCCGTGTAGGGATAAGCAAATAGCATGGCGTGGCCTCCCCAGTATTCATCTACCATCTCCTGCTTGTTTACAGCCATGTTAAGTGCCCGCCGAACTCTGACATCTTTAAATGGCAGATCTTCTTTGTCAATCCTGCCAGTTACGGACACCACGTAGCCAGGTACTTCCTTAAAAACCAGGTCTGGATGAGACTTTTGTAGCAGCTCTGCGTCTTCCCATTCAAGACGCATCATACCCAGCGTATCAACCTTGGCTGTCCGAAGTGCCGCCAGCCGGGTAGATGCATCAGGTATTATCAGTTGCTTAAGGACGTCCAAATAAGGCAACTGGTTCTCCGGGAAGAGGGGGTCTTCCTGAAAGTAATCGGGGTTCCTTACGTGGGTAATACAACTACCTTTAACATAGTCATCAACTATAAAGGGTCCTGTCCCGATAGCGCGCTCCCAATCATTCATGTCTCCGTATGTCTCTACTACCTCAGGCGGGAGGTGGAAGAGCAGGTCGCTGTTATAAAACAGTTGCAGCCCCTGTACTGCCGGAGGGACCTTGAGTTCGAGAGTGTATTTATCAAGCGCCTTGGCGGATATCAGTCTTTCCGTAGGCCCGTTATTAAGGTAAAGCCAGCTTATTTCAGATTTCCAGATTCGCTCGATGTTCCAGGCAGCGTCCTCGGCGGTGAATTCCCTGCCGTTTACCGGCGGAATATTCTGCCATTTAATTCCTTTACGGATATGAAAGATGATGGTTTCATCATCGGTTAACTCATAGCTTTCAGCAAGCTCGCCCGCGTTCATACCTATTTTCCAAAGAATTCCTATTGTATTACTGGTTTCTTCGGTGCCCGCCAGCCCCGTTGTCCAGTCCCCTCCCAGTAGTTCGTTACCAATCAAATCGGCGTTTATGGGAGCAGGCTGGCTGGTGCAAGCTCCATCGAAGCTGCCCGAAGGGTCTGACGATAGCGCATAGGTGAGCGTTCCGCCGTAACGTGGTTTTTCCACCATTTTTTCCATTCCCGTTCCGTCCCTCTTGGTTAACGTCAGCTTCACCATATCCTTCTCTGGGGTAACTATCTCTTCTTTTTCTTCTCCCCTTTCGTCCTCTTCCCCGGTTTCTACCTCTTCTTTCTCCTCTTTTTCTTCCGTCACTCCTGTACCGCATGATGCTAGCACCAGGGATAGTGCCATCAAGCAGCTAATTAGAAACCAAATGATTTTCTTTTTCATTACGATCACTAATCCTCCGTATATAATTACTCTGCAAAAAATAATTTGGCTGATTGTGTACAAGACTTGCGAAATTTATTCCAGATTACATATCAAGCCTCCTCAACACTCGACCCTGCCATAAGTTACCATTGGAGATGATGATGGTCATTAGCATTATTGATAGGAGGGCAAAAAACCTTCAGTAAATCTAATTCTTATGGAAGGGTCGGGATTTTTATGATGTTTTCCGTTTCTGATATTCTTGGCATCATCAAACATTTTGAGATAATTTTATAAAAATGCTGCTATCATATTAGCGATAGGCTATACTATATTTTTAGAAAAGTCAAGGAACTCTCGATACGGGAAAAGATGAACATCAAAATGCGTGTTAAGTTAAGAAAAATAGTGTAGTCTGCGAGTTCCAGTTAGCTGCTATATCTCACTTTGACTTAGTATTTTGGGGTGGCGGCAAACTGCGACCCGGCAGTTTGCGCATGTAGAACTTCTTTCCTTGATATTCAAGGTCTATGACACTACAATTATCGATTAACTCCTGGACGGTCCCCCAATCGGCTCTGGAATTTTCCAGGAATTCTGCCACAGCATCTTCTCTCATCGGGTGCACCGCTGTAATGCTGAGGAGGTCCTCCTGAACGTTACCCGTACAGGCGAAAGCATTTCCTTCGTAGCCGATGAGATACTCTACTCTGCTCAGCCTTTCCGTGAAGACCTGGTATGCCGCATTGATAATTTGCTCGGTAGCAGGTTCTATTCGTTCCGCTGGTGGCCGTGTCGGGATGGCAACATAAGCCTTAGCCGGGTTCAACACCGCCAGGAATTCAGCTATTCTCTTTATTTCACCGGGGTCATCATTGATGTCCTTGACAAGCATCGTCTCTGTCGCCAGCTCACCCTCAAACGTCCGGGTAAATTCGAGCATCCCTTTCAGAATAGTTTCGAGCCTTAGCGATTCATGCGGTTTGTTGACCCTGCTCCAGGTATCTTCGCTTACCGCATCCACCTTCAGTGATACCCAGTCGGCTTTCAGCAGGTTTTGCCTTACATCTTCCCGCCAGAGTAGCGAACTATTGGTGATTACAGCGACTTTAACTCTCAGTCTCTTGATAATGTCTATTTCTTCGCCAAGATTAACATCCAGGGTAGTCTCACCGTCCGGAACAAAGGTCACATAGTCTACCGGCTCTCCTTTCTCTCCGGCTCGTTCGAGTTTCGTCCTTACCTGTTCCGCTATCCTGGCGGTCTTATAGAACGAACTTGGCTCCATCTCCATCTTCAGGGTTCTCCCCAGCTGACAATAGACGCAGGAGTAACTGCATATTTTGGGAGGGATATTGTTTATCCCCAGGCTACGCCCTAAACGCCTGGAAGGGACCGGACCGTAGACAAAACTGGTCACAAGAGGGCCTCCTCTTTATCCTATTCATGCCACCATTGTCGGCAGCATTGTTATCCTTGCCGGCATTTGCAGCCCCATGGCCAGAGTGTACCTTATATTCGAAATCTCTGCCAGCCTTACTTCATAACCTCCTTCATAATAGCCCCAGTTCATGCCCGGCCCCGCACGCTACGTACTGCTCGGGGAACAGGTGCTTTAGCTCCGACTTGTGCTGGGTACAGTGGCAGGGGCATATCATGGATAGGCCCTCCAACCGACTGAAATCACGAAAGCCGTGGAGCCCGCCTATTATGCCGTAGACCTTGCCGTAGCGAGAAGCAGCGTCGAGGATTGTACCAACCCCGGGATGGGAGCAACCTGCCACCACTAATATACCCTTGCTGGTCTTGATTGCCAGCGATTGCTCTATTCCTTCCAGCTCACCGGTGGAGAAAACAGCCTCCGATATCTGGATAGGCTGGCTGACCATAATTACCTTTCTCTCCGGCAGTCTTGCTACGGTGGAAGCCGGAACATAAATCTCAGCGTGTTTGTTTATCTCCAGAATGTCCGAAAGACCTCCGGTATGGTCACCGTGAGCGTGGGAGATAACAATTGTCCCTATTTGCTTTGGCTCAATATCAAGCTGCTTCATGTTATAGAGCAGAGTAGCACCATCAGCACCGGTATCGAAAAGCAGCGGCGGCGCATTCCCAACCTCTATCAGGGACGAAAAGCCCCAACCGGTTCTTAACCCTCGTTTTTCCAGGCAATTATCGTAGACAATCGTGACTTTCATTCCGACAGTGCCAATTCGACTGCAGCTTCAGCGTGGAGCCGCGTCGTATCGAACAGTGTGACAGGTACATCACCAGGTCGAATAAGCAGTGGCAGTTCAGTACACCCCAAAATGATGCCCTCAGCACCTCGCTCCGTTAACCCTTCAATAATCTTAAGGCAGGCCCGGTGTGAAGAATCCTCTATTTTCCCCTGGCATAGCTCCTCATAGATAATTCGGTCAACTATGTTTTGTTCTTCTTCCGGCGGCACAAGTACCTCGATACCGAAGTATTTTTCCAGCCTGTCTCGATAGAAATCCTCTTCCATGACGAACCTTGTCCCAAGTAAACCTATCTTGCGTAGGCCGCACGCTTTAATAGCATCGCCAACGGCATCACCAATATGAAGTAGTGGTAACCCGATTCTTTCGGCTACTATATCAGCAACTTTGTGCATGGTGTTAGTGCATATTACCAGGAAGTCGGCACCTGCCTGCTTTAGACCTGTGCCTGCCTCAACCAGAATATCAGTAGCGTCATCCCAGCGTGCCTCACGCTGAGTGCGCTCTATCTCTTCAAAGTCTAAGCTGTAGAGCACTATACGAGCTGAATGAAAGCCGCCGAGTTTACTCGAAACCCCTTCGTTGATAAGCTGGTAGTATTCTAGAGTGGAGTTCCAGCTCATACCTCCGATTAGTCCAATCACCTTCATGTGACAATCTCCTGTATAGCCTGTGAACTACTACTAACCAGAAATCACTCAAACACAAAATTGTTTCGCCACAAAAGTATGCTACTTATTACTGGATTTGCTTTCGGAACGGTTAATTGAAACCAGGGGCACAATCGGGTCCGGGAAACCGGGGCCCATATACCCGAACATTAGCGATAGAACACGTTCATTGATGCGCTCATAGTCACTGGTTTGTACCGTCTCCGGCTTGGGGAATGGCCACTTCATTTGCCTGAAGGCTTGCTGGATAATTATCCCTGAGCCGTGGAGGTCAGCAGCGCGGGTGATGGAATAGGCAAGTGCTGCTCCGCAGTCCTCGGGAGGAATGGGGCCATCGTAACCGGGCATAGAGTGAGGTACCACGAAATGCTTCGGCTGGTCCGGGGGCGCCGTGCGGGGTCTGCCAACGCTGGTCGGGAGAAACGTGAAGACGGCAACCCCGGAGTCTTCCACGGGTCCCAATTCGTTAGCCAGGGACATCATAATTGAGCTGGTCGCTGACTTGAGAGCACAATAATTGCTCGGACCCATTGGATAACGGAAAGCAGTCGACAGATAGGTTACTACACCGTGATGTCTTTCCTGCATCCCGGGCACGAAGAGCTGGATACCGAGCAGCGCTCCACGTACAGCTACTTCGTACTGTCTGTCCAACTGCTGGAGCGTGGACTGCAAGATTGGAGCCGCCAGCGACATATCCATGGCGTTATTTACAAGGATGTCTACTTTGCCAAACGTGTCGAAAGCCTTCTTTGCCATGGCTCTCATGCTGGCCTCATCGGAAACGTCCGTTGATACGAATAGTGCGGTATCGGGTTCGTTCTCCTTGTTAATGAGTTCAGTTGCTGCAATGCCGCTCTGCGGATTTCTGGCTGCGAGCACCACCCTGGCACCCAGCCAGGCGAGGCATCTGGCCGTGCCCAAACCGATGTTGCTTGTTCCCCCCGTGACTACCGCTACATCTCCCGCCAGCATGTTTCTTTTCAATCCGGTCTTGTCCATCGTCAGCGGAGCCGTGTCCAGTATGTTGTCCATTCGAACTTCCTCCTTTTATCGTTTACCAACGTGTATGGTACGGGACTCTCCGAAGCTCTAAACCCGGGTATTCCGGTCACCGGGAATTACGATACGTTAAACCTGGTCTGCCCCCGTACAGGATACCACTTCTTAAGTTGGAGTTACCGGCATTCTAGCCTCAGGAGCAGGTGGCCGGTAGCCAAATGAGCTATGTGAGAGTAACTGATTTTACTCCTGAACGTATCGTTCAATCAATACTTTTTCTTCTGTACCCACGAGCTGGGTCCAGTCTGAAAGAAGCTTATATCTTATTAGATAAACTTAATCGACAGATTTTAATAAGTGACAACGGCATCAATATCAATAAGACCTGGGTTCTGGCTCCAGCCCTGGACGCCCGGGATACTTGTTGGCTACGGCAATGACCGCCGGGTTGTCCAGAACAGTGAGATGGCCTTTATCATGAACAATGGTATCACCGACGCGTAATGTAGCCGTTCGGATGTCTCCGGTGCAATGCACCCAGTAAGGGTAGGCCGCAGTAGCCGGCGGTGCCCCGACGTGGAAATGAATATTGGAGCTGTGCGAATGGTCAATCAAACGGCGGTAAAGGATATTCGGGCATTGATGCGGCGCTACGGAAGCCTGCGGATGGATACCGGTATGTAAATAACTGAAGTCATAAACCCCGTCTCCCAAGCGCTCATGCATCTCAGCCAGAAACCTGCGCAGGGCGTCAGCTTCGTCACTGCCTTCAATCTTTGTAATCCGGCCCTTGTCGACAGTCAACCTGATTGGCTTGTTGAAGTAGGGGGATATGCCAATGTACCGTGACCACCAGCTAAGCATGGC
>CAZOUZ010000094.1:0-7301 GCA_964583115.1 uncultured Dehalococcoidales bacterium | reverse complement strand
CATCCCTAGCATTGGTGAAGAAGGAAGTTGGGTGTTAGCGCCTGGGCGGAATTGGGGAGATATTAACCATTGTATCTCACCGGATGGTAGAACTTTATATACCGGAGCCCTTGGGTCTGACTTTGGAATAGCCAAGTCTACTGATGGTGGTCATAGCTGGACAAAGTGTCCCGGATATACGCAATCTATGGGGATTCTGCCTATTTTTTTCCTTAAATATGTTGGGAAAAACCTGTTTTTTTACAATGGCATCGAAGTCTACCGCTCCACTGATGGGGGCGAGTCATTTACAAAGTTGTCGCCACCTGTTCCTGGAATCTGGGCAATTGAGGGCGAGTCTCTCGCCCAGATGTCCTTTTCTCTAGATGCCACGCTCGATGCTTCCGGCAAGCCAGCGTTTCTGGTGGGCAATGTCGCTATAAATCCCATCGACTTACCCGAGTCCATTCACTATAGAGTCACCAAGGCGCCGGATGCCGAGCTCGTGGTGACGGTCCTCTACTGGAACGAGAGGAGCGACCCCAGCGGGACGACCTTCACTATTTCACCCGGTGACACCGGTGGGGCAATTTCCCTGCCGTCTCATGAGAACTATGTGTACCTTCTTACTGATGTCAGGGTCAGCACCAGTGCCACGTTGGGAGCCTTTGAGATAATAAGTGACTCCTCAAATACCTTAATGGGAAGTTACGACGTTTCTCAGGGCAGGTTTATCAAAGGTGACTCCCTTCCCTTGAACCCTACCCCCTATGGCAGTCTATGGGTGCTTCGCTACCCCTATAAGGAATGGGAAGATATGAGAGTGGGTAATGGCGAAGCCAGCACCAGATACAATGTCATGTCAGTCGCCTTTTCTCCGAGCTATGCTGAAGACGGGCAGATTGTGGCTGTGGTTAACGACTGGCAAAAGAGCCTGGTTACTATAAAGTATGGCTCCGAAGCCTGGGGAGCCAGGATAAGCGATGCCCCGGTACCGAATGCTGAGACAAACTATGTCATTACCTTCGCAACCATTGCTTTCCCTGACGGCTATCGCTCAGAGGAGCCGGCCCTGTTCATCGGTGCCGGCGATTTTTGGGAAATGAAGGAATTTTATGGCAAGAGCTATGCCCCCGGCTATAGTGACGCTTACCGAATAGAGGGTATGCCGGCAAGCTCAGGTCAGTCCAGGGCTATTGACCTTGATATCCAGGGGGCTGACACTCCCACTCCTGTTTACAGCCTGGCGATAACAGGGACTGCTAATAGTGCCACTATTCTGGCCGGTGGGGTTGGCAATGTCTATCGGACCGGTGATGGAGGTCGAAACTGGGAGGCAGCGGCGAAGCCGCCACCGGGAGGTGCCGCCTGGGTGATTATGGCGCCAGATTTCGCTACCGGTGAAAACCCTGCTGCTTACTGCTGTTCATCAGCGGCGACGGGCGTGCTTACTCCAGCATATATTAAAATTCCCGTCATTGAGGCTGCTTTCTCCTGCTCAACCGATGGCGGGATGAATTGGAATCAATTATCAATGATAGAATCCTCTATCGATGAAACTATTAGTAAGGTTGCCTCACCGAATTATGATACCGACCATACTGTATTTTTATTAACCAGTTCACGCAACTCGGTAACTCTGACTCTTGATGATGGTGAAATGGCGACCATCACCAGGGAGCCTGAGACTAGAGGGGCAGGAGCAAGAATACGGATTGTAGCTTATGGCTCTAACCTTGATGGTATTAGCACTGACTGGGGTGGCTGGGTGCACTCTTCCGGGGTAGGGATTACATATTCCCTGGATGGTGAGCATCACAGCATCGTGGTAAGCGAAGACCCGGGTTATATCACAAATAAGGTTCGAATTATCGTTCTTGATGGCTCGGTGACAGTAAACAAAGGCGAGCAAGTTGGAGATGAAGGTGGTGGCTGCCTGATTTCAGTTGATGGCGATGGCAGTGATTGGCAGGGCATAGAGCCGCTGGTAACTGACCCCGAGGGGGATGCTCCGGCTAAGGACGATGACCTGAAGGCATTCTATGCTACCAATGACCGTGAATACCTTTACCTTATGTTTGAGTGCTGTGGTGAAAGTCCTCGCCTGCAGTGCGACATCCCAATCGACATAGATGGTGATGGCGAGAAGGATTATGTAGTCCTTCTCAGGCCTCCGGGCGTGCTAGGTGGCCCTGGCATGCACTTATGCAAATACCCCAAATGTGAGCCAGAGACACGAATCACCGAAGATATAGCTGCCTTTGACACGGTTATGGAAGCAAGGATTCCTTTGGTAGCGATTGGGAGTCCGAACAGGCTACGGATTGACGAAATAAACCTTTTCACTGTAGCTGATGAAAGTTTAAGTCGGGTAGATATATGGGAAGGCTCTTTAGAAGTAAACATAGAGGAGTTTGCTGTCCCTGAGCTTACCGCCATCCCTTTCCCCTCGACAGAGAGCCTGTGGAAAACAACCGATGGTGGCAATACCTGGGAGCGTATCCTCACCTCGAACCTCAAGCTATTGGTAGACGGCAAAGAAATAAAAATAGGGCCGCTGGAGTCAATAAAACTTTCAGATAACTTTGCCCGGGATGATACCCTGTTTGTGCGTGAAGGCGGCGATAATCCCAGAGTGTGGGTATCGTCTGATGGCGGGGCTAGCTTTACTCTTCGGGAATAAGACGTTGGGCAAAAAGTGACTATTTCAATGGAGCAAAGGATGAGGTATGCCGAGGTTAGTGTTAATTCCCCCGCGGCACAGCGCCGGACGTTCAGCTATTCCATACCGCCGGGTCTGAGTATTAATGTCGGGCAGGCGGTACTGGTCCCCTTTGGCGACAGGCTTCTACAGGGCGTCGTGTTAGAGCTGACCGATTACCCCGCCGTAGAGGAAACAAAGGAAATTGCCGCTGTTATCGAGCCCAGGCCGGTCTTATCTCAGGCATACGTGTCGCTGGCTCGCTGGATAAGCGAGCACTATATTTCGCCCCTGTTCGATGCCGTAGCTCTCATGCTGTCGCCGGGATTTGAGCGGAAGGCGCTTACTTTTGTCACTGCCTCGATTCCCGATGATTTCGATTTCTCGTCTCTTGGTGAGGAACAAAAGCGTATTCTCCAGCTTGTCCGGGAGCAGGGAAAGACGGGCCTGAAGGAACTGGAAAAAGCCGCAGGACAGAAGAATGCCCAGCGTGCCGTTTCACAACTTGTCAGGCGGGGACTACTCGTCAGGAGCTATGAGCTTGAGCCGATTAAAGCCAGACCGAAGGTAGCGTCTTATCTCAGCCTGGCAGTTGATGCCGGAGAAGCCCGCCGGGAAGCGGCGAACCTGCTGGGCAAGCGCGCCGTAAGGCAGGCAAACCTTCTTGATTTTCTGGTTGAACAGCCGGCACCCGTATTGCTCTCCGAAGCCAGACAAAAAACAAAGTGCGACAGGACAACGGTTGATGCTCTGGTACGAAAAAACCTGATTACCGTCCGGGATGTCGAGGTAAGGCGAGACCCCCTTTCCGACCGGTCTGTAAACCTCTCTTACCCGCTGACTCTCACCGCTGCCCAGAAATCAGCTCTGGACTCTATCACCCGGAGCTTTGATAAAGGACCGGACGCGCAGCCCGGAATTTTCCTGCTTCACGGAGTTACCGGCAGCGGAAAGACGGAAGTCTACCTGCAAGCCCTGGCTGAGGCGGTTAAGCTCGGTAAGCGGGGTATTGTCCTTGTCCCGGAAATTGCCCTGACCCCCCAGACCATAGAGCGGTTTGTATCGCGCTTTCCCGGAAAAGTGGCTGTCCTTCACAGCCAGCTTTCCCTGGGTGAGCGGTTCGACGAGTGGCAGCGAATAAGAAATGGAGAAGTTGACGTGGTTATCGGGCCGAGGAGCGCCGTTTTCGCTCCTCAACCCGACCTCGGCCTGATAGTTATTGATGAGGAGCATGAGTGGACCTACAAGCAGCACGAGATATCGCCGCGATACCAGGCGCGTGATGTCGCCGTGAAACTGGCTGAGCTTACCGGGGCGGTAGTTGTCCTCGGCAGCGCCACCCCTGATGTGGAGAGTTACTACCGCGCTCAAAGGGGAGACTATAATCTGATTGCTCTCCCGGAACGGGTTACCCCCCGGGAGAATTCACCTTTGCCTGAGGTCGAGGTAGTGGATTTAAGGGATGAGCTAAAGGCGGGGAACAGGAGCATGTTCAGCCGCTCATTAGCTGAAGCTATAACCAGGGCTGTTGCCGGCAGCGAGCAGGTGATGCTGTTTCTTAACCGCAGGGGAGCGGCTACCTTTATTCAGTGTCGCGACTGCGGCTTTGTCGTTGAATGCCGGCGCTGTGAGGTCCCCCTGACCTACCATCTGGATGAAGATGTCCTGGTATGCCATCGGTGTAACTACCGGATGCCGGTGCCCCGGGTCTGCCCCCGATGCGGGAGCAAACGGATAAAGTTTCTCGGCGTCGGCACCCAGAAACTGGAGCAGGAAACAAGAAAAGCCTTCCCCGATGCCCGGCTGCTGCGCTGGGACAGCGACACCACAAGAGGGAAAGGCTCTCACCGGGAAATACTGGAAAAATTCCGCAGCCACCAGGCTGATATCCTTATCGGCACCCAGATGATTACAAAAGGGCTGGACCTGCCCCGGGTTACTCTGGTCGGAGTGGTGAACGCCGATACCGCTTTGAACCTGCCCGATTTCCGGGCGGGAGAGAGGACTTTTCAGTTGCTCAGTCAGGTAGCCGGCAGGGCGGGGAGGGGTCCCCTGGGGGGGCAGGTAATCATCCAGACTTACTCTCCCGGGCACTACGCCATTCAGGCGGCAGCCGGACACGATTACGCTTTCCTGTATGATAAGGAAATTAACTACAGGCGTCAGCTTCACTATCCGCCTTTCAGCCGGCTGGCGAGTCTGGTCTATACTCACAAAAACGATACCGCCTGTCAGAGAGAGGCGGAAAGAATGAAGCACGTCATTTCTGAAGAGATAGAGTCGAAAGGAATAGCCGACATCAGTATAATCGGACCGGCGCCGGCGTTTATTCACCGGCTGCGGGGCAGGTTCCGCTGGCAGATTGTTCTCCGCGGCTCCGACCTGTCCGTCTTTCTCTCCCGGATACCTGTTCCGCAGGGTTGGACGGTAGACATTGACCCGGTAGGCATCTAGACGTTAAAATATTCACAGGGGAGTTTTTCAGAAGGGTTGTAAAGGAGGAGAGAAATGTACACCAAGATTGCAGTTCCCTTGGACGGCTCCAAGACGGCGGAATGTGTTCTTCCCCATCTGGAGATGGTGGCGAAAGGCTGCGGTACTCAGGAAGTAATCTTGCTTAGCGTGACGGAGTCCGTTACCGGGTATACGCAAAAGGTCCAGGCCGGCTCGGGCCCTCTGCCGCCCCGCGAACCCGTGATGCAGGTACCTGCTACCACGGGTAAAAAGCAGCAGCAGGCGGCGAGATACCTTGCCAGAATAGCCAAAAAGCTGCGCGCTAAAGATTTCATCGTAAGAATCGAAGTGATGATTGGCAGCCCTGCTCAGGAAATTGTTAAATATGTGCAGGACAACGGATGCGACCTTATAATAATGGCGAGTCACGGGCGGTCAGGTGTTGACCGGTGGGCGCACAGCATAGGAGCCTACGGTGGCGTTGCCGATAAGGTCCTCAGAGCAAGTCCTGTGCCGGTGCTGATGGTAAAAGCAGTCTAGAGTAAATCCGGCAGGTATTGGAGGTAAAATGGCAGTTCTACCCATTTGTGTAGTTCCCGACCCGGTATTGCGGCAAAAGGCAAAACGGGTCAGGAATATTGGCGGTTCGATAAATAAGCTTATCAGCGATATGATTGAGACGATGCGCTCGGCCCCGGGCGTGGGACTGGCTGCTCCCCAGGTGGGTGTCTCTTTGCGGGTGATTGTTATCGGCTTGCCTGAACAGGAAGTTTTTGCCCTGATTAACCCCGAGGTAGTGCGCAGGAAAGGGGAGCGGGTGGTGAGCGAGGGCTGCCTCAGCGTCCCGGGATATGTCGGACAACTCAAGCGCTCCGAGTCGGTTACGGTTAAAGGGCGCGACCCGAGCGGGAAAGAGGTAAGAATCAAAGCGGACGAGCTTCTTGCCCAGGCCCTGGAGCACGAAATAGACCATACCAACGGCGTGCTTTATATAGACCACCTGGAAAGCCTCGATGACCTCCGCAAGATTGAACCGGCAGAGGTAGCGGAAGGTAAGCAGTAATTGAATCCTGATTTCAAATAGTAACAAAGGGCTGGCATTCGCCAGCCCTTTGTAGATTGTTGAAGAGCTTTATTATTGGTAATTGATTTTCCCGTCACTCCTTACTGCTTGCCAGGTAGTCTATTGCCCACCGGATAGCCTCTTCTCCCTTGAGGTCGAGTTCAAAATCGGGGCTTATCCCTTTGCCTTCTATAAGATGGTCGTTCGGGGTTAGCCAGCGTGCGTAGGTGATATAAAGCCCGGAATCGTCCTTGAGCTTGTGCAGCAGGTTAACGCTGCCCTTACCGTAGGTCGTGGTGCCGGCGATTGTAGCGCGGTTGTGGTCTTGCAGGGCGCCGACCAGCACCTCGCTGGCGCTGGCGGTATAGTTATCGGTCAGGACGACCACCGGCAGTTCGGTATTTTCGATATCGGAATTGACGGAGTGAGTCACTCTATTACCCTGGTTGTCCACCACGTAGAGTATGACGCCATCGTCCAGAAAGCGGCTGGCGACATCGACAAGCGACTCCAGTAAGCCGCCCGGGTTGCTGCGCAGGTCGAGGATTATGCCGGTAGCTCCTTCCCGCGATATTTCATCCATTACCGGGGTAAGCTCTTCATTCGTGCGCTCGGTAAAATGCATAATGCCGATGTAAGCGGTGTCCCCTTTCATTTCGAAGAAAATACTGGACAGCTCGATTTCATCCCTGATAATTTCGATTTCCACGGGTTCTGTTTCGCCTTCGTGAAGGATGAGCAGCCTTACCGGCGTTCCCTTCGGTCCGCGGATACGGAAAACAGCCTCACTGAGGCTTATATCCTCGGCGGAGCTGCCGTCTATTCCCATGATTACATCACCGGGTCTGATACCCGCCTTATCTGCCGGTGAGTTGAGGATAGGAGCGATTATCGTTACCTTTTCGTCTTTCATCCCTACGTAAGCGCCGATGCCCTCGAATTTTCCCTCGATGCCCTCCATGCCCGCCTTATAGCTTTCTGCGCTCAGGTAGGACGAATACGGGTCGTCCAGTGCTTCCAGCATGCCCTCGATAGCCGCCTGTTTTAGTTTATCGACATCGAGTTTGTCCTTGTCTACATACTCATCGAAAATAATTTTCCAGG
>CAZOUZ010000093.1:0-7312 GCA_964583115.1 uncultured Dehalococcoidales bacterium | reverse complement strand
TAAATACTTAAATACTGAAACTTTAAAAATTTAGATTTTGAACTTGTTTAGAGTATGGAAATTAAGACTTAGCATTTTACATAAGAAGGAGAACCAGATGTTAAAAGGAAAAGTTCATAAGTACGGTGCTGATATCAATACCGATGTGATTATACCGGCTCGCTACCTCTACCTGGTGGAGCCTGAGGACCTGGCGGCACACTGTATGGAAGACCTGGACGCCGAGTTTCTGTCCAGAGTCCAGCCGGAAGATATAATCGTTGCCACCACCAACTTCGGCTGCGGCTCTTCGCGGGAGCACGCTCCTCTGGCTATTAGGGCTGCCGGTATTTCCTGCATAATAGCTAAGACCTTTGCCCGCATCTTCTTCCGCAACGCCATAAATATCGGCCTGCCGCTGCTCGAATGCGAGGAAGCGGTGGACAATATCGAGGCCGGAGACGAGGTGGAGGTTGATTTGTCCACCGGCACGATAACAAACCTGAAGAGCAGCAAAACGTTCACCGCCAAGCCCTATCCCGACTTTATGGGCGAGCTTATTGCCGCCGGCGGGCTTATCGAACATACCAAAAAGAGATTAGCCGCAAGGAGGAGCTAATGAAATTCAATCTGGCAGTATTACCCGGCGACGGCATCGGCCCTGATGTAACTACCGAAGGAGTGAAAGTCCTTCAGGCGGTGGGTGAAAAGTTCGGGCACGAGTTTAACCTCAAGTACGGGCTGGTGGGGGGAATAGCTATCGATGAGACGGGAGAGGCTTTGCCCAAAGATACCCTGAAGGAATGCAAGAAAGCCCGGGCGGTGCTGCTCGGCGCCGTCGGCGGTCCCAAGTGGGACGACCCACTGGCTAAGGTACGCCCCGAAGACGGACTGCTGGCGCTGAGAAAGGACCTGGGACTGTTTGCCAACCTGCGTCCGGTAAAGGTCTTCCCGATGCTGGTTAACGGTACCAACCTGAAACCGGAGGTCATCGAGGGAGTTGATTTTATATTTATCCGCGAGCTTACCGGCGGTCTTTACTTCGGCAAGCCGAAGAAGCGGTGGCAGACGGCTAAAGGCAGGCGGGCGGTAGACTCGATGGCTTATTCCGAGCAGGAAATCGAGCGTATCGTCAGGGTCGGCTTCGAGGTGGCGCGCACCCGCAGCAAGAAATTAATCTCGGTGGACAAAGCCAATGTGCTGGAGTCTTCCCGCCTCTGGCGTCAGGTGGCCGGGGAAGTGGCTGAAGAATATCCCGATATAGAGCTTGAGCATATGCTGGTTGACGCCTGCTCGATGCGGCTGATACAGAACCCCAAATACCTGGATGTCCTGGTAACGGAGAATACCTTCGGTGACATTCTTACCGATGAGGCATCGATGCTTGCCGGCTCGATGGGAATGCTGCCTTCGGCAAGTCTTGCCGGAGTGCCGCAGGAAGGGGTTGCCATACCCGGTCTCTATGAACCGATTCACGGCAGCGCTCCCCGCCGTGCCGGACTGAATATGGCTAACCCGATAGCGATTATTCTCAGTGTTGCTATGATGCTGCGCTACTCGCTTGGTCTGAAAAAGGAGGCGGAGGCTGTAGAGGCAGCTGTTGATGCCGCCTTAAATGAAGGCTACCGCACTTATGATATAATGGACGCAGGAAAGACAGAGGTGGGGACGAAGGAAATGGGAGACTTAATCAGCGGGAAGGTAGGAGGTTAGCAGTTGTCAGCGGTCCGGATTTATGATACGACTTTGCGAGACGGAGTCCAGAGCGAGGGGATAGTTTTCTCTCTGGTGGACAAAATCAATATTGCCCGTAAGCTCGATGAGCTGGGTGTCCACTATATAGAGGGCGGCTGGCCCGGCTCGAATCCGAAGGATGCCGAGTTCTTTGAAAGAGCGCGGGACCTGTCACTGAAAAAGGCAAAGATTGCCGTTTTCGGCAGCACCCGGCGGGTCGGACTCAAGCCGGAAGAAGACAATAACCTTGTTATGCTGGTTAACGCCGGAGCAGAAGTCGCTACCATCGTTGCCAAAGCCTCGGACTTGCAGGTTGAGCACGTCCTTAAGACGACTCTGGAAGAAAACCTCAGCATGATTGCCGATTCCATACGTTACCTCAAAGCGAACGGGCTTACCGTTTTCCTGGATGCCGAACACTACTTTGACGGTTACAAGTCGGACCCGGACTACTCTCTGCGCTGTGTGACCGTCGGAGCCGAGGCGGGAGCGGACTGCTTGGTTCTTTGCGATACCAATGGCGGAGCCCTGCCGGATGAGATAGCGCGGGCGGTTGAGGCGGCGGCAAAAGTGACCGATGTTTCCCTGGGTATTCACACCCATAATGACGGCGGTATGGCGGTAGCCAATACGCTGGTAGCGGTGAATGCGGGGGTAAATCACGTACAGGGCACAATCAATGGCTACGGCGAGCGATGCGGTAACGCTAATCTCTGCGCTATTATCCCGGCTTTGAAGCTGAAAATGGGTATTGACTGTGTCACTGATAAGCAGCTAGCGAAGCTGACCGAAGTGTCTAATTATGTAAGTGAAGCCGCCAACCTGGTGCCGGACCCGTACTCCGCCTATGTCGGCGCCAGCGCCTTCAGCCATAAAGCCGGCTATCATATGGACGGGATTACAAAGTGGGCCGATGCCTACCAGCATATCGACCCGGGAAAAGTGGGCAACCGGCAGAGGACGGTGGTATCCGAGCTGTCCGGCAGTCGCAATATAACCTACAAGGCCAAGCAGATGGGTATTCACCTCACCCCGCGTGCTCCGGAGACAAAGGCTTTACTTGAGCAGGTCAAGCAACTGGAGAGTCGCGGGTTCCAGTATGAGAATGCCGAGGCGTCTTTCGAGATGCTGGTCTACCGCGCCAGTCCCGACTACAAACCGCCGTTTGAGCTGGTTGATTATATGGTTGTCGTCGAAAAGAAACGGCGTATGCCCACCCGGAAAAGCCTTGAGGAGATGCTGGCCGAGGCGATGGTAAAGGTGAAGGTAGACGGTAAGGTAATTCATACCGCAGCCGAAGGTAACGGCCCCGTCAACGCCCTTGACCAGGCGCTGCGCAAGGCACTCCTCCAGTTCTACCCTGACCTGGCTTCGGTAAAGCTGGTCGATTACAAGGTGCGCATCCTCGAAGAGAGCACCGGCACCGAGTCACAGGTACGTGTCCTTATCGAGTCCAGTGATAATGGCGAGCAATGGACTACGGTAGGCAGCTCGGCAAACATTATCGAAGCAAGCTGGCTCGCCCTTGCCGACAGTGTCGAATACTGGCTGATAAAGCGGGGAGCACAGACCGACCGGCCGAAAAAATAGTTTTTCTCAACCGGCCGGGCGGTATCCGTTATTTCTTTACTTCGGAGCTGGCGGGTCGCCTGACTGCTTTAGCTCGATAACCACTCCGCCGACCTTGCGGGCGTCCATATAGGCGTAGGCGCCTTTGGCGTGGTACATAGCCGGAACACCTTTTGCTTCCAGTTCCGCGACCTCTTTCTCAAGCTCATCGACCAGGAAGGCGATATGGTTTGCTCCCTCGCCGTGCTCGTCCATATACGTCTTGTTATAGTTGTCTCCCTCGACAGGCTCGGTCAGCTCGAAGGTCAGCGGTCCCAGGTTCAGCATCTTAATCTTGATTTTCCACGGCGGGGCATCGGTCTTGCCGTATGTCGTAAGACTATCGAAAATTGCGCTGTCCAGCACATGACCGGGTGAATCGTCGGCTTCCCCGCCAATAGATTTGAAATAGTTGACCGCCTCATCCATATTCTTGACGGACAGTCCCACGTGCCATAGTGTCCAGTTCTCTACACCCATTGTGTCTCCTTTCTTTATGATTACTATCTCAATTTCAATAATATACCATACGGTTACTTCGGGACAAATTCAGCTCTGAGATTGCACTTCAAAGTCTCTGTGGACGATGTGTTCCGTGCTATCGGGAATCTTTTGTAGCGCCGTCTTCAAGAATGACGGATGTAGCGTAATATTTTTAAGTTCATCCAGCCGGAACCATTTATGCGTCAACCTGAGACCATCGTCCTCACCGTAAAACACGGTTTTCTCAGTCAACTGCGAGGTTCCGGGGAGCTCCATCAGGAAATACAGACCTATTTCGTGGTAGGATTTGCTATTCAGGTAGAAGAAGCTCTCAACTACCCAGACCAGCCGGCCTATCTGCACTTCAATACCGAGTTCTTCCTGCATCTCCCTTTTCAGAGTATCTCTGGAAGGTTCCAGGAATTCCCCCCGACCTCCCGGTAGAAACCAGAAGCCGTTACCCTCTACTTCTTGCAGAAGAACTCTGTTCCTATCAATAGCGATTCCGGCTGTCCGGTAATTGAACCGCAGGTCGCCTTCGTCGAATGTAATCATATCATCTTACCATCGAAGCCGCTGCTGATTTACCCTGGCTTTCAAAACCCGAAAACCAGTGACAATATATCACAAACATTTCCGTTCTGCATCCCGTTGGAGTTATAATAACAGGCGAGAAAGCAAAGTCTGCGAGAGGAGTAAGGATTGAATGAAAAACGATGAAGTTCTGGTGAACTGCGGCAAATGTCCGCGTCCGGTATGTAACAGTACTGCCTGGGAAGAGGGGCCCGATAACTGCCCGATGAAAATCGTACCCGAGGTTATAGAGAGGGCTAAGGAGAAGTACTTCACTCCCGAGGTGCTGGAATTTGCCAGGAATGCGTCCAGGCAGGAGGGCTCGGGTTATATGAGATTGCCCCATTCTCCGGCGGGCCCGTCCCCGGTAAAAAGCAGACTGGAAGAGATAATGGAATTTGCCGGGCGGATGGGTTACAAGAGGCTGGGCGTAGGCTTCTGCGGCGGAGCGCAGTTCGAGGCCTCGTTACTGGTGCCTATCCTGGAGAACAGGGGGTTCGAGGTAGTATCGGTTTGCTGTAAGTGCGGCGCAATACCAAAAGAGAATCTGGGTCTCGAGGACTGGGAAAAAGTGAGCCCCGGAGGGTTTGAATCGATGTGCAACCCCATTGCTCAGGCGGAAATTCTCAACAGCTACAAGACCGAGCTCAATATTGTTATGTGCCTTTGCGTGGGGCACGATTCGCTATTTATGAAGAACTGTGAGGCGCCCTGCACGGTCCTTGCCGCTAAAGACAGGCTGTACGGTCACGCCCCGCTGCTGGCTTTATACCAGTCCAAGTCATATCACCGCCGGGTGATGGCTAAGAGCAGCGAGGCCGATGCTGCCAAGGTGGCGGAGAGGGAGCGTCAGTCAAACGAGAACTAGATTCTTGTAATAAATCTAATACGTTCTTCTATCCTTTAATTACTCCCATCGGTACTGATTTGACGACTTTAAGGGAGATTCCCGCCATGTGGGTCACACCAACCACGTCGGACACGTCTTTGTAGGCTTCCGGGGCTTCTTCAGCCAGTGAAGCCATACTCCGTGCCTTGACCGTAATCCCCCTGGCAGCCAGTGTCCGGGCAACATCGGTGCCTCTCTGGCTGCGTTTGGCTGCCGAGCGACTCTGCATCCTGCCGGCGCCGTGGCAGGTAGAGCCGAAAGTCTCCCTCATTGCTGTTTCCGTCCCCACCGCTATGTAGGAATACCGTCCCATATCTCCGGGAATGAGCACCGGCTGGCCCGTATCCCGGTAGACTGATGGAATATCGGGATGTCCGGCGGGGAAAGCCCTGGTTGCTCCCTTGCGGTGGACGCAGAGCGACTGTTTTTTACCGCTGACGGTGTGCTGCTCTATCTTGGCGATATTGTGGGCCACGTCGTAAATCTGCTCCAGCCCCAGTTCTTTCCTGCTCTTGCCGAGTGCCTTCATAAAAGATTCCCGCGTCCAGTGAGTGATACACTGCCGGTTTGTCCAGGCGTAGTTGGCGGCGCCGGCCATCGCTGCCAGGTAGTCCTTCCCTTCCGGCGACTGCACCGGGGCGCAGGCCAACTGGCGGTCGGGCAGGTTGATGCCGTATTTTTTTACCGCCTGTCCGAGCAGGGCTACATAATCGGTGCAGACCTGGTGACCGAAGCCGCGGGAGCCGGTGTGAATCAGGACCAGCACCTGCTTGACTTCGTTTATGCCCATCGTTCTGGCGGCGTCACGGTCGTAGATTTCGTCCACCACCGCCACCTCAAGAAAATGGTTGCCCGAACCCAGCGTCCCGAGCTGCGGAATACCGCGCTGTTTTGCTTTTTTGCTTACCTTGTCGGGATTAGCCCCTTTTATGCAGCCCGAGTCTTCGGTAACGACAATGTCCCCGTCATCGCCGAAGCCCTTTTCCACCGCCCACCGGCTGCCCTTGACGATAACCTCGTCGAGTTCTTTCTCGGTTACCTTCAGCTTGCCGGTGGAGCCGACGCCCGAAGGGATATTATCGTAGAGTTCGGCGACTATCTTCTCAATCTTCGGTCTTACCTCGTCTTCGGTAAGATTCGTCCGCAGCGCCCGGACGCCGCAGTTGATATCGAAGCCGACTCCCCCCGGCGATATCACTCCATCCTGTAGTCTGGTAGCGGCGACGCCGCCGATGGCGAAGCCGTAGCCCCAGTGGATATCGGGCATGGCCAGGGAGTAACCGACGATTCCCGGCAGGAAGGCAACGTTGGCTACCTGCTCGAAAGCCTGGTCTTCCCAGATTTTACCCAGCATCTCCTCGCTGGCAAAGATAAGACCGGGAACATTCATTCCCGCCTTGTAGCTGGCCGGAATTTCCCAGCGGTAGTCGTCTATTTTCTTTACATAACCCTGCCATGGCTCTGCCATTTCCCGTATCTCCTAAATGTGACATCTATATACTTTTTTAGGGCAAAACCCCTAAATATCGAACAGCACCCGGATGCTGCTGCCGTCTTTTTCAATATTCAGCATGTGGTAAGTTGCTGCCTTAATTCCTGTTTTTATAGCATGCCTTGAGATGTCCACTTTTTCACCGTAAGCTTTCGCCTTGAGGTGTGTCTCGCTGAGCCGGGTAATATCGAACCTCTTGAAGAGTATATTCTCCACGTCGAAGAGATAAATAAGCTCATTTAACCAGGCTACCAGCAGGCTTTCCCGGTCGGCGGCGGTCAGCTCTATGTCCCGGTGCTCGACCTCTCTTACATCACCGGGTTCGGCTATCAGGCTGGACATACCTTTTGCCGCACTGACAAACGCCTCTTTAATATTACTCCCGTAGGCGATAATGCCAACGTCGGCGGTATGCTCTAAAATTTCAAACTCTTTCTCCATTGAAAGTAATCATTATTATATCATCTTTATTTATGATTTATATAACCCCATCCCCCCGATATTTATCTATACCCGCCCGCTTGCCTCCGCCCCGATTGCATCGGGGCTACGCG
>CAZOUZ010000092.1:0-7519 GCA_964583115.1 uncultured Dehalococcoidales bacterium | reverse complement strand
AGATGGGTAATCCTCTTGGTATTATTGATGTGCAGATAAGGAACTGCACCGTGGATAATGTGCCCGGCACCACCGTATATGCCACCGCCAGTAAAAATCCGCTTGACATCGGCACCACGTTCGGCACCTATGATTTTACTTTCAGCACTCCCGCCTCGGTTACCTCCGGAGTGAAGTATGCCATCGTGGTAAAGACGGGCGGCGGTGATTCGGCAAACAATTACCCCGTTTACTTTCAGACCTCCGATGATTACTCTAACGGCATGGCAGGTCTCTCTAACGATTCGGGTAACTCCTGGACCGGATACGATACTT
Organism: uncultured Dehalococcoidales bacterium; assembly: GCA_964583115.1. Lineage (GTDB taxonomy): Bacteria > Chloroflexota > Dehalococcoidia > Dehalococcoidales > UBA2162 > CAYVOV01. The sequence continues at coordinate 7,204 of CAZOUZ010000092.1, read as the reverse complement.
ACGACCTCTATTTCCAGACCTATGTCACGGCAAGCGCCTACACCCCGGGCAGCACGGTCTACGCCACCGCTTCCCGGAGCGATATCACCACCGCCGGAGAATATGACTTCACCTACTCTCCGTCATACGATGTGACCTCCGGCACAAAGTACGCTCTTGTCATCTACACCAGCGGCGGCGATGCCAGCAACTGCTACACTGTTTCATATGATAACTCCAATTCTTACTCAAACGGCAGGGAGTGTTACTCTGCAAACAGCGGCGGCGACTGGACGGGAAGCAGCTCTACCGACCTGTACTTCAGGACCTATATCACCGTGCAGGTGGGCGATACTCCGGGCAGCACGGTGCATGCCAGCGCCAGCCGGAGCGATATCACCACCGCTGGAGATTATGATTTCGTCTTTTCAACGCCCTACAGCGTTACCGCCGAGGCTAACTACGCCATCGTTATCTATACCAGCGGCGGTGACGCCAGCAACTACTACAACGTCGCCTATCAAAATTCTAACGCTTACGCTCTGGGTAAGGAGTGTGCTTCGACCAGCGGCGGGGGCAGCTGGACGCCGAATGCCAGCGCCGACCTCTATTTCAAGACTTATATCAGCTCCGCCACCGGTACGTACGTTCCGGGAGGTACCGTTTACGCAACGGCAACCAGAAACAATATCGGCTCTTCGGCAAAGGACCAGGTGTTCTTCTTCTCGACACCGGCGGCTATCACCAGCGGCACCCGCTATACCATAGTGGTCAAGACAGCCGGCGGCGATGCCTCCAACCACTACAACGTGTCCTATCAGAGTGCCGATGTCTACGCCAGTGGCGTGCGTTCCTACTCATCCAACGGCGGCAGTGACTGGACTACAGCCGGGCACGACCTCTGGTTCAAGACCTACGTCGAGTTCGACCGGTCCGTCTCCGCTTCGGGGATATTGAGGTCGGTAACTATCCCTACCGATAGCGATACCCGCTTTGCCGTCGGAGCCCAGATATCCTGGAGTGACACCAAGCCGGGCAGTTCGGGTATCAAGTACCGGTTTGAGTACTACACCGGCTCAGCCTGGAGCCTCGTTCCGGACGGTGTCCTTACCGGCAACTCCGCCGGCTTCGATACCTCTCCGGTGAACATATCCAAGGTGCTGACCGATTACGGGCAGGTAAGGCTGAGGGCGAACCTGTCCAGCACCTACAGCACCGATATACCGAGTATTCAGGACTGGACGGTGACCTATTACTACCGTGAGTATACCGCTTCGGAGCCGGGTGTCACCGATATCGGCACAGAAGAGTAACCGCTAACCGGATAAGCTGCCCTCATTTGTGAATTGTCTGGTAAAGATGGAAGAGACTTCATCCTTTCCAAAGGCTCGCTTCTCTTTGAGCTTCTGCGGCTATGTAGTATAATGACTAATGACAGGTAATCGTTTAACTATTATTAGATAGCTTATGGACGATAATATAAGAAGCGCCCGTGAGATAGCCCTGGAAAAGGCGGAACAGATAGGCGAGGCGACCGAAGAGGAACGCCTCGGGTGGAAGTATGTCCCGCAGGGGGAAGAGCTGGCGGCAAGGTATCTAAGGGAGGACTGTAACCTTGTCGTTGAGCTGAGGCAGTACGAGGAAGCGGCGAAAAAGTACGTTGTGAAGGGCGCCATGGATGTGCTGACCAGGAACCTCAGCCTGCCGAGGAATGATATCGAGAAGAAGAATAACCGGAGAATAATGGATGGGGTTAAGCTGCTGAAAAGCGATAAGGTAGGCGTGGAGAATGTCTACAGCAAGATAAGATACCTCTTCAACCATTATGCCGGGGAGGGCGAGCAGCAGAGACAGCAGGCTTACCAGTCGTTAAAGGCTGACCTGGAAGTCAAGATACAGCAGGCGATGCAGCAGCAGATGGGCCCGCTGATGGGAGTGAAGATAGACGTGGAAAAACAGCCGCAGTTCCAGCAGGAATGGCGGAAGATGCTGATTCAGCTTGACGCCGCCTACATTTCTCACCTGAACGAATGCAAGCAGGAGCTGTTGAATTTAAACTGAGCCGGGACAAAGCTATCATTTATAATTGATAGAGCAGTCCGGAGAAGCGGGAATGGATATCGACAAGAGAATTGAATACGCGGTAAGGCAAACGGAGATATTGAGGGCTCCCAGGCAGAACCTGTATACCTTCGGCACTACCAACCTATACTACTATCTTGTCACCGAGCCGGCTTACTCCGAGCTTATGCAGGACATCACCGAGACCGTGGTCAGGGAAGGCAGGGTAATCGCCGAGAGACCGAAGATTGTCACCCCCTATTACCTTTCCCGGCTCGAAGGGTTCAGTCCGGAAGCCAGGAGATACTTCGAGGCGCTGGCGGAAGAACACGGGACAGGTCTCCACGGGCTGTTTTACACCTATAAGAATGAGCCCAAAGAGCTTAATATCGTTTCCGATAATCTGCCCTCGGTGGTGGATAAGCTGAATGAAAAGATAGATAAGCGTAACGACTCCCTGGCGGCAATCATAAGGGGCGAAGACGAGCTCTGGGACGTATCGCTGATGAAGTTCATCTATGAGGTAACCAGGAGCTCGGTGCCTTATAATCTCAGGCAACTGGGAAGGCGGGGCCTGTTGGACGTGGATAGCGGCGGTACTGCGGCAGCCACCAGAAAAAAGATTGACGAGCTCTTCGAGCAGGTTGAGAAAGGCGAGCGTGAGCCCGGTGAACTGAAAGATGAGCTCGATAGATGGGGTCTCTTCGAAGAGTATGAAGACAGGTTTTTCAGCCTTTTCGGGGAGAGGTGAGGCTATTTATGGACGTAAGTATGATACAGGTACGCCCGCCGAGTGAGGCCAGCAGCTTTCTGCTTCCGGTTACGCTGGGCTGCTCGAATAACACCTGCACTTTCTGTGGCACCTACACTAATATCAAATTCAGAATAAGAAGTATCGGGGACATCAAGCGGGATATCGATGAGGTCGCCCGGCTCTACAGCCGCAGCGTCAGCCATATCTTCCTTGAAAACGGGGATGCCCTGATTGCTCCCCAAAGAATCCTCTTGGAAGTGCTGAAGCACCTGAACCGGAGCTTCCCCAACCTGGAGAGGGTTGGCACTTACTCCACTCCCCGCGCTGCTCTTATCAAGAGTATTGACGAGCTTAAAGAGCTGAGAGCGCTCAACCTGAAAATAGCCTACCTGGGGGTAGAGACGGGGGATGAAGAGCTCCTTAAGCAGATTAGAAAAGGGGCTACCTATGACGAGATAGTCGAGGCGGGAAGAAAACTGAAGCAGGCAGGAATTACCACTTCGGTTACGGTGATACTCGGTCTCGGCGGTGTCGAGGGGAGTAGAAACCATGCCCTGAAGACAGCCCGGATACTCTCCGATATCGACCCGGATTTCGCCGGCGCCCTGACGATTATGCTGACTCCCGGGACGCCGCTTCATAAAGACTGGGAGGAAGGCAGGTTCACCCTGATATCGCCTTTCCAGGCTCTGGAGGAACTGAAGCTGATAATAGAGAACTCTGATTTCACCAATTGCTTCTTCACTGCCAATCATGCCTCCAACTACCTGCCGATTAAGGTACGGCTGCCCGAACAGAAGGAAGCGGCGGTAAAACTGATTGATGATACCCTGAAAAGGAAAGATATGTCCGAGCTACGTCCCGAATTTCTCAGGGCCCTGTAAGGGCGTTATTATACCGGCTTTGTAAGGATTATTGCATATTGAATATCGAGCAGATAACAGCCAGAGACCTCTCCGAGGCGTGGTTTCTTTGCCTGGGTAGAATTCTGGCTGTAGGGCACGAGTACAGGATTGACCGGGGGAGCTATGCCGGGCAGCGCCGCAAAGGGCTTGACTATGTGGTTGTGCAGATAAGCTACCCCGGGACGAGACCCTTAATCCCGGACGTGCCGCTGGGCGTGCCGCCGCCTACCTCTGCGGATTATATAGAAGAGTACCTTCCCTACCTGATGACCTCGCACAAGGCTGAGGGAGAGCAGTACACCTATGGTCAGTATCTGGAGAAACAGATTGCCGAGGTAATCAGGATGTATAAAGAGGACGGCTTCAATACCAACCAGGCTTTTATGGCGGTTGGGAATGAAGACTCCATTAAACTCTCCGACCCGCCGTGCCTGAGAGCGATAGACACCAGGATTCGCGACGGGAAGCTTCACTTTTTTGTCTATTTCCGGTCCTGGGACCTGTGGGCTGGTTTCCCCTCGAACCTGGCGGCTATCCAGATGCTGAAAGAATATATGTCCGGCGAAATCGGCGTCGAGGATGGGGAAATAATTGCCGCCAGCAAAGGACTGCACCTCTACGACTACTCCTGGGACCTGGCTAAAGCCGTCCTGCGGATTGAATAGGAATAACACGCTTTTCCGCTCCGGTCTATCTAAGTTATTCCGGCGTCTTTAATGACCTATCTTCCTTAATCACTCTCGGGGCTATTAAACATAAGTCCCTTTGTGCTAGAATGGTCAGAGTCCTCTTCACGGGCTCCCCGAAGGGAAATGCCTCCCTTTCTAGAAAGGGTCAATGTGGCTTCCTCACCATTGGAGCAGCAGAAGTTCTACGGGTGGCTGGCGCTCGCCGGAGCGATGCTTGTCATTTGTAGTATGGTCGGGAATGTTGTTATTCCGTTCGGGGTGTTCCTGCCTGAAATGTGCGAGGAGTTTGGCTGGAGCCGGGCACTCCTTTCCGCGCCGTATACTGCATTCTGGATAGTGATGGGGTTACTCGGGCCGCTTGCCGGGATGAGTGTCGTTAAATTCGGTGCCAGGAAAAACATAATTCTCGGTAATCTTGTAATCATCATCGGCGCGGCGGGAATGTTCCTGGTTAAAGAAGTCTGGCATATATACCTCCTTTACAGTGTCCTGATAGGGGGCGGCCAGGCATTCGGCTCTTTCATAGCTGCAAATGCTGTTATTACCAACTGGTTTGTCAGGAGAAGGGCTCTGGCAATAAGCTTACTTTCCGCTGCCGGAGGTGTCGGCGGTCTCATCTTTACCCCCCTGCTGGGCTGGTTTATCTCCACTCAGGGCTGGCGTCCCGCCTGGCTTCTCGTGTCTGGAATACACCTGGTGCTGGCCGTAATTGGCGGCGGAATACTTATCAGGAACAGGCCTGAAGATATGGGGCAGGCACCTGACGGAGAAGTTACCGGCGCGGCTCAAGCGGCGGAAGCGGTAAATCCTGCCCCCAGCCGGGTCTACCAGACGGCGGTTGATTGGAAAGTCAGGGATGCCCTGCGGACACCTGCCTTCTGGATGACGGTAGCCTTCGCCTCGACAACGATGTTTACCCTGAACTTCCTGACGCTCCATCAGGTGGCTTATCTCCAGGACATGGGCTACTCCCAGATGACAGCCGCCACCGCCGCCGGCATGCTTGGCGGTATGACCATTATCGGGCAGTTGGCCGCCGGAGCATTGGGCACCAGGTATGAAGCCAGGTATATAGCTGCTGTCTGCCTGGTCGGGCTGGCAGTTGGCGTCACCATCCTGATGAATGTAAGGGTTCTTCCCCTGATTTACCTGCACACTGTAATCAGCGGGATTAGCTGCGGGGGGATAATGGTCGTCCTGCCGATTTTGCTCGGAGCCTACTATGGACGTGTCAACTATGCCCAGATTCTAGGCTGGACTACTCCGGTAACAACGATTTTCAGCGCCGGCAGCCCGTTACTTGCCGCCTTCATCTTCGATAACACCGGCAGCTATACGCCCGTTTTTATCATGTCATTATGCTTGCTTGTCGTCGGTCTGGTGTGTACTTTCCTGGCAAGGCCTCCAAAACCCAGGGTAACCGTATCCGGCAGCCCTTCTCTTTAGCCACCGGGGGCTGATATACTTCTGGTAGCAGGAAAATGAAACCGATTATCCTTGCAGGCTTATTGTTTGTCTCTCTTTTCAGCGCCGGCTGTACCGCCGGACAGAATTTTGATGCCCGCCTGAATTCAATAGTCGGACCCTACCTCTTCAGTATTGCCGGATGGGAGTCAGAAGCTATACCTCAGGAAATAGGGCAGTGGCTTTCCGGCGGACAGGAAGAGGTAGATGATGAAATTCAACTCGTCACCGAGTATTTTGGTTATGTTAAGCGGATAAAAGCCCTGAAATCGGAAATAGGAGTCGCCGGGGCCGGTAATGAGAAGATTGACCTGTCTCCCCTGGAGGACGAGCTAAGCAGGCTTGAGGAGAAAAGGACGGCTCTGGCGGGTACGGTGGAGGGAATAATAGAGAGGCAGATAAGGGACACTCTGGCCCGGCAGGGTATCTTCAATCCGGTAGAGGGGTCAGGGTCTACCTTCCCGCCGGTGAATTTCAGGCTTGAGCAGCTACCCTGCGTGCTGGTGATTTCTCCGAGGGACAGGATAGAGTCGATAAGGGAATTTACTCTCAGGTCAGGGCTGGTCCGGGAAGAAAAAGAGGCTATTGAAGAGAGAGTCGATGAGCTGGAAGTCTCCTCGCTGGTTACTGAAATCGGCGGCATTGCCACCTATCCCAGCCTTGTCGATAGCCAGACAAGCCTGCGGTCGGCTATAGATACGGCTACCGAGGAGTGGCTGCACCAGTACCTTGTTTTCAAGCCGCTCGGTTTTCGCTACGTGCTCGATTTGACCGGCATCTCCAGGGACTATGAAATCGCTACTATGAATGAAACCCTGGCCGGCATGGTCAGTGAAGAGGTTGGCTCGATGGTGTATGAAGAATACTACTCCGAATATGAAAGCGATGCTAACCAGACGCCGGGGCAAAAATTCGATTTTAGCGGGGAGATGAGAGCAATCAGGAAAACGGTTGACGAGTACCTTGCCCGGGGAGAAATCGGGCCGGCCGAGGAATTTATGGAGCAGAAACGGCGATACCTTGCTTCAGAGGGCTACTATATCAGGAAGCTCAATCAGGCGTACTTTGCCTTTCACGGCGCCTATGCTGACAAACCGGCTTTTGTAAGTCCAATCGGGCTTGAGCTGGAGGAACTGAGAAGCCGCAGCGCCTCGCTGAAGGATTTCCTGGATGCCGCCGCCGCTATGACCAGCCGCCAGGACTTAAAAGCCAGCCTCAGGTAACTACAGGGGAGTTGAACTCACTCGCCTTTCGTGTTGCAGCAGGGGGCTAAGGTTTGCTAAACTGGGGATTGTACGTGGGCCGCTAGCTCAACTGGCAGAGCAGCTGACTCTTAATCAGCAGGTTACAGG
>CAZOUZ010000091.1:7151-7622 GCA_964583115.1 uncultured Dehalococcoidales bacterium | reverse complement strand
TCAGCTTAACCGAACTGCTGCCGGTATGGTACTCCGCATCCGACCACTCTGCTTCACCAGTCCCAACATATGTAAGTGTGAATGGAACTACGTTGAGTGTCTCAGGTTCCCCGTTTGCTGCCGCCGGTGCCGCCACTATCAATCCCAGGCTCAGTGCCAGCACCAGAGCAATTGAGATATTAAGAATTTTCCTTTTCAATTTCTAAACCTCCTTATTTTAATGAAGGTGAATTTCCTCGCTAATCTTCTTTGTTCTATCAGTGGCACCTCCTTCTTTTTGATTATTTCCGCTTAGCAATTTTCCGCCTATCCAGCGAAGTGACGTACCAAGCAGTAAGCCTATAACCACACCACTGAGCAGGATTAATAAAAACTCGGTTGTCGCCATCTCTAAATTCCTACCCCGCAGCCGATTGAATAACCCTGCCTACTACCTGATGCACCATTGTTCACACTGATAATATTACCTAT
>CAZOUZ010000091.1:0-7141 GCA_964583115.1 uncultured Dehalococcoidales bacterium | reverse complement strand
TTGCCATCTCTAAATTCCTACCCCGCAGCCGATTGAATAACCTTGCCTTCTACCGATGTCCCTTTATCCTCACCGATAATATTACCTATACGGACATATAATGTCCCTTTACGGACATAGTTAGGCGTATTATAGTTTGTCATTTTGTCAATGTCAAGTGTTTGTGGTAAAATATTACTTGTGAGCACAGAAGAAGCGCCTTTAGCAACATTTCTAAAAGAACTTATGCGCCGCCGGAAGCTATTGCCCAGCCAGATGGCAGCGGAGTTGGGCTTTAGCCACGCCACTATCAGCCGGTGGCTCTCCGGTGCAGATATCCCCAAGATTGCCTCTTGCCACAGACTGGCTAAATACAGCGGCGTATCCCTGGAGAAGATTCTTGCGATTGTCGGTCACCTTCCTGAAATAGCCGAGACGGGACCCCCGGACTGGCCCGAGTTTCGCGAGTATGCACGTCAAAAGTACCCCGCCGAGCTTGACGAAGACCTGATTACCATGATTGAGGACTTAATTGAGCGAAGAAGAGGGAAAAAATATGACGCAGGAAAAAATTCCTGACTGGGAATCCGAGCTGTGGTCGTATATCAGCAGCGGTAGCGGCGAACACTGTCCTTCATACGCTGATTGCCAGATAAGGCTGGAGGGCGGCCAGTGTCTGGACGATAGTATGAAACGCTTCGGTAATTTTGGCACGCATCTGACAAGTATAGCCGACAGCGAATTCGATTTGCGCATTCGCGAATTGGATAAGATTGATTTTAAGGGATGTGCCAGGGCAGGCAGAATATTCTATTTGACATATAAGCTGGCACGGAAATATATCGAAGAAGGAAATATTATATCCCCTCCGGTACCGGCATCGCTTGTCGAGCTGTGCGACCGAAATCGCACCGTAGAAATCCGTGAAGTGCCTTTAAAGAATTATCATGGCGCTATATGGCGCCTGAAAGACTGCTGGGTGATACATCTGAATGAAAATGACACGCTCGCTGTAAAAAGGTTCAGCCTTTTTCACGAGGCTTTTCACATTTTAGCCCACAGTGCCTTAGCTGACAATAACGCTGTTCCCGTATTCAGAAAGACAGGAATTAAGCAGGGTTCATTCAATGAGCTACTGGCTGACCACTTCGCCGGCTGTATCCTGATGCCCGGAGAGTCCGCAAGAGAGAAGTGGGCAGAGGTCCATAATTTAGACAGGATGGCGGAAACTTTTCAGATTCCAAAGTCGATAGCATGGTTCGGACTTCACCTTATGGGTTTACTTTGACCTGATTTGCGCCGTTTGGCAAAACTTACCGCTGCAAAAAGCAAATCGATTACCCCTGAAAGTATTACCACGGCTCAACCCTAATACGGTCAGGCTGCAGTAGTACTGCCATTCACGGTACCGCCCACCATAACTCTCATCAATAAAAGGTTACCCGAAAATGGCGACCTTTTATTTAGTTATACCTTCAGGGGACAGTCCTGTTCGAAATCGTCAGGCTCTAGTCCAGATTTACGGCAAAGACAATCTCATTCGTCTGAGGCTCGATATAATAGGCGCTGTTGCCGATTATCACCAGGTTGATAGCGTGCAGAGACTGGCCTGACGGCAGTGGATTTCCGAATAAAGCATTGTACTCACCCTTATCAATTATCTCGAAGGACATTATGAATCCCTCCCTGAGCGCTCTCTGCTGCAACGCCAGTGCGTAGTCGTCACAGTCTATAGCGGCATCCGGCGACTGTAGATGTACGGTGGTCATGCTTTCGCTGTTCGCCAGCCACAGCTTCAGTTCATCAAGGTCGTAGAAGTTGCGCAGCTCAACAGGTTCACTGCTGACGCACTCGATATATTTGATAGTAGTCACAGGCTTCTCGATATATTCAACGGTGTGTCTTGCAACCAGTTTGCTTTCAACGGTCAGTCCGGTAATTTCGGCAGTCGGCTGCTCTCCGGTAGATTCGCCGATGTCGGCGCAGGCACCGGAAAACACGCCCAGCGCAGCAGCCGAGCATAGAGCAACAATAGCCAGAAAAATACAGGGGAAGAAGCGCTTCACCGTATTTCTCATCCCGGTCAGTCTCCTTGTTTTGCCTTCCGGTCTCAGCATATACCCGGGATAAGAAATAAAGACTTAATATTTATGGCAAACTTATAAACATTTTCTAAACATTTGCCGGCAAAAGGGAAGAAGGCTGAAAAAGACGGGGCCTCTCCAGCAACATGAGGTATTTAAGAGCGGCAGACCCACTCTAAGGAATCTTCGCTTTCAGGACTACTTCTCAGGCCAGACGGGCTCTCTTGTGCCGCCTTCGCCGACGAGCATAATTTCAATCTGAATAATCGGCCTGTCGACTCTGGTTACCTCCAGCGGGCAGTGCGCCAGTCCCTCCGGGATAGAGACAATCGTCGGCCTGGTGAAAACGTGTTTCTCCAGCTCCTCGCCCATATAGAGGACCACTTCGGCGCCAAAATCCTCCGGGTCATCCGGATTGCCGCCGTACCAGGCAAGAAATTCCTGAAAATTATGGGTGTGGGTCGGGTTGTTCGACACGAACGGTTTGGTAACGAACTGGTGACCGAGGGTCAGATTATAGCCCAAATCCGTGTGGCGCACCATCAAACCGTCAAAAACAACCCTGCCATCATCCTCGGCGCGTATCTGACTTGGTGTCGGATGGGTAATATATTTACCGTACTTTGTTTCTGCCATGACCTGTTTTCCTCCCTGTTCTCTTATGCTCACTTGGTGACGACGACGGGGCTTTTGCCGGGTGTTATCAGCCTGGTAAGCATCTCTTCGTTAAGCTCCACCCCGAGACCCGGACCATCGGGCGGGTAGAAGTAGCCGCCCTCATACCTCGGCACATTGACCGACAGGTCATCCGTAATCGTCGGGGTAGCAGTATTAAAGGTGTCATGCAGCAGCATGGGGCCGAGGTTCTCCTGTTCAAGCCTGCCCATCCAGGCACTCGCAGCCAGGAAATGCCCCTGATGCGCCGCCTCAAATCCCGAGCCGCCCATACAGCCGCACATTACGGGAAGATTAGCCGCTTCGGCAATGGATACCCATTTCTGCGCCTTCAGGATTCCGCCGACCTTCGCCAGCTTGACGAAAAGAACATCGGCAGCCTGCTTCTCGATTATCTGCAGGAGGTGGCTGATTTCGGTAGCCGATTCGTCGGCGCAGATAGGGATGCTGACTTTCTGACGCAGGCGCGCCAGACCTTCAATATCCCACCAGGGCAGGGGCTGTTCCGCCATCAGCAGGTCATACTTCTCCATCTTTTTCAGGGCTCCCAGCGCCTCGAAATAGTCCCAGCCGCCGTTGGCGTCTATAGCCAGTCTTGCTTCATCGCCGATAGCGTGCCGTACCGCCTTTATATTCTCGATGTCCTGCTCTACCGTCGTCCTGGACATGTGACCGACCTTTAATTTTACGCTGCGGAAGCCGGTTTTCAGCGCCTCCACTGCCCTTTTCGCCAGTTCTTCCGGCGTCCCGCCGGCAACTACAAGGCTCAGAGGAATCTTCGGATTTGAGAGCCCTCCGATAAGCTCGTAGACCGGGACTCCCAGTTTCTTACCCATAATGTCATACAACGCGGAGTCAACGGCATCAATTGCCTGATTGTTATTCTTTGACAAGACGTCCATCCTGGCAACGATTTTCTCTATATTGAAGGGGTTTTCACCAAGCAGTATATCAGGTGCATAGACATCGGCAATTATCGCAATGTTGGACTCCTGAGTGCTGCCGATATAATCCGCGGCAACGTGACCGGTCTCCCCCATGCCGACGATACCTTCATCGGTATGAACCTTGACGAACACACTGGGCATCCCCATCGTATCCGCTCCCGGTCTAATTCTGGGGTAGGAAACAGGATAGCATTCAACCTTTGTAATCTTCATCGTTTTTCTCATTACCAAATAATTCTTTCGACCAGATACGAGATACCGCTATACATCTATATATATAACAGGGCAGCGCCTCCGGACAAATCAACACGCGGTGGCAAAATAATATGCCCCCGCTCTGGGTCTTGTCAAGAACCGGCCATCGCAAAATTCGCCGGTGTCCCGCTCCGGCTCCATTTTGGAGTGCCTGCGCTTTGTAAATACAGCGCTCTTATTATACACTATTACATTAAGGACCAGCCTCCAAAGTGCGAAGATATAAATCTTGAGGCAAAAAATGTTACTGAAACAAAAACTATATCTGCTAATTCCTTTAATTGTTGTACCGGCCCTCCTGGCCGGAGCCTGCACGAAAACGGGGCCTGCCCAGACCGGCGGACTGGAGGATACCGTCTGGACACTGGAGCAATACGGGGAGTGGGGCAACCCGGAAGCGCTGCTGGAGGGGACTGAAATAACCGCCACATTCGCGAGCGCCGAAGGGCAGGTAAACGGCTCCGCAGGCTGCAATCACTACTTCGGAAGCTACGAAGCAAGCAATAACCGGCTTTCCATCCCTCAGATTGGCTATACGGAAATGTATTGTATGGAACCCGAAGGCGTTATGGAGCAGGAACGGCAATACCTGAAAATTCTTCAAGCGGCGGAGAGCTATAGAATCCAGAATAACAAACTGCTGGTTGACTGCGGTGACGGCGAGCTGGTGTTTGTTGCCGGAGAAGAATAGCCGGCAGGCCGCCGAACCTCCTTGAACACAGCCTAACATCGATGATATTATAAAACTCACGGCTACCTGTACTCACCGAAATACACATATAGAACATATAGAAAGGCAGGAATAATGGACTTTAAGGACTATACCGGATTCGCAGAAAAAGCTCACACGGCTTATTTTGCCACCATAGACGGAGACCAGCCCAGGGTAAGGCCAATCGGCCTGTGGTTCGCTGATGAAAGAGGCTTCTACTTCTTCACCGAGACGGTTAAATCATTCTACAAGCAATTGAACGCTGATAAAAAGGTAGAGATATGCTTCCATAGCGATGATAAAGTTATGAGAGCATCAGGGGAAATAGAGTTTATCAATGACATAGAGCTCAGAGCGCAGCTCCTCAAGGATATGCCCTTTCTCAAAGGGTTAGGAATAGAAAAACCGGATGACCCGCTCATGGCAGTCTTCCGCATAGCCAGAGGAGAGGCGTTCTTCTGGACGATGGCAAGCAATATGAAAGAGGCCGAGATAGAGAGGATTAAATTCGGCAATACATAAAAACCTGTCCGGCAAGCTGATTCGCCTTGACAAACTCCGCAGCATAAGTCTAAACTAGACTAAACATCCAATATGAACGTAATAAGCGTAAAAATAGCGGATGATTCTTATTAAGAGAGAGAAGAGATGCTGGTAGAAAAAGGGCATCAGGGCCGTTTGGTAATACAGCGGTTAGTGATGTCCTTTTTTATTACTTGAGGTTTTTTATCAGCAAACCCGAGAAACATCCGGGAAAAAGGCGATAACCGGAAGTATATAATAGTTTAAGCCCTGCCATCATAGACAGAGGAAGGCAGGCCTTCCGTCCAAATCCGGTAACACAATTAAAGTTATAAATAACAACCCCTCTGAGCAGAACCGGTACCCTGACCGGGGCGGGTTTAGTGACGGGACGAGGCAAGGAGGTGAAATATTGAGATAATGAAACTGAAACGGCAAAAGGCGGGCACCTAACGGGCAAGAATATACAGAGAAGGCCTACTGCCGCAGATTAAATAAACTGAAAGGGAAGGTGAGAAGTAAATGGGTAAAAAAATCGTTTGGATAGTAGTAAGCTGCCTGATGGTGCTGTCCCTGGTAATGGCATCATGCGGCACAACCGCGGAGGAAGAGGAAGAAGAAGAAGAAGAGGCATATGCATCACCTGAGGAGCCAAAGTATGGCGGGACAATAACAACTACAGGTTATGGATACACCGATGCTTTTGACCCGACAAAGGCTCAGGCAATCCGGTGTGGACATATGCAGCTCACCAGCAACGAGCTGATACAGGGAGACTGGACAAAAGGCCCGCAGGGGACCGGAGAGACTGCCTGGGACTGGGGTTTTGTCGGTGATGAGACCCTCCTTACGGGCGAGCTGGCTGAAAGCTGGGAGCTACCTGATGATGAGACCATCATCTTTAAGATTGTCAAAGGGGTGAAGTACCATGACAGAGCGCCGGCCAACGGCAGGGAAGTAACCGCCGAGGACGTAGCCTGGAATATGGAAATGCAGTATACCTACCCGGGGGTCTGGCAGAATATGGCCTATCCTCCGGAGTCCGGAATGGCACCTACAGCATACAATGTAATCGACAAGTATACTGTTGAAATAAAAGTCCCTGCCAAGGGGCAGAAAGCAGCGGTACTGGAAATAGGCGAGAATGCCTATACAAATCCACCCGAAATCTGGATTGGTACCGGCCCGGGTGAGGGCGAGGGCATGGAAACCTGGGACAAGGTTGTCGGTTCTGGACCATTTATACTGTCCGACTACGTTTCCGGTGCATCGATAACTTTTGACAAGCACCCTGACTATTTCGAGACAGACCCCCTGCACCCTGGAAATAAGTGGCCTTATGCGGACCACATTGTAATACTTAACATTACCGATGTGGCCACCAGGCTGACCGCTGTTCGTACCGGTAAGCTCGACCTGCAGAGAGCTATTGCTTTCGAAGACTGGGAGGTAATAAAGGGCCAAATACCGGAACTGGAGGCAGTACCAAGATTGGGTACCCCATACGTCGCCGCCGGCAGGCAGGACAAGCCGAATCTGCCTTTCCACGACTTCAGGGTCAGGCAGGCGATGAACCTGGCGGTAAACCAGGAAGAGATACTCGAGGATTACCTTCAGGGGCAGGGTGTCCTGTTGGGCTATCCCTATCATCCTACTCCGACATTTGCCAAGATGTTCACACCTCTGGATGAAATGCCAAAGGTCGCCGAGCTGTTTACCTACGACATCGAAAAGGCAAAAGAACTCCTGGCTGAGGCAGGATATCCAGATGGCTTCAAGACAAGCATCGTTGTCAGGAACACAGAGGCTGATGAAGCAGCCATGATAGCACGGTACCTGCAGGACGTAGGCATTATCATGGAACTGGATGTCGTGGAATCGGGTGTATGGTCTTCCATTGACGCGGCAAACTCGCATGAAGAGATGTACTATGGCTCCGCCAAAGGGTGCTGGAACCCGATGGAAAT
>CAZOUZ010000090.1:0-7757 GCA_964583115.1 uncultured Dehalococcoidales bacterium | reverse complement strand
ATTACCAGCAGGACGAAAATTATTACGAATAAAGCGATTTCCATAAGGCACTCCTCTATAATTTATATAACCCTATCCCCTTTCCTCTTATCAGGTGAGAAGAGGTTTTTGTAAAGAGGGGCTTCGCCCCTCTTTACACCCCGTTTCCATAGCTAAGGGAGCTTTGCTGTATCAGACACCATTTATTGATTACAAACGGGGCTTCATATCTATTTACTGGTGAAATACTGTAGTGCCAGCTTAATCTTTTCTTCGAGGCCGAGGTCGGAGGAGGGGATGATGGTAACCGCCCGGCTGGCTTCCGCGAGGGAGTAGCCGAGCGAAGTCAGGGCGGCGATAACATCGGCGTTTTCCTGGGCAAGCCGGGCAGCGGGAGCCGATACCAGTCCGGCACCTATCTTATCTTTAAGCTCGACGACAAGGCGCTCCGCCATTCTCTTGCCTATTCCGGGGATGGTCGTCAGCAGGTCGGTACTGCCGGTGGCGATAGCCATACTCGCCTGGTCAACGGTCATCGCCGAGAGGATAGCCAGCGCCAGTCGGGGACCCAGGCCGGATACGCCGGTAAGAATCTGGAAAAGCTCGAGCTCCTCGGCGGTGCCGAAGCCGTAGAGGGTGGCGCTGTCTTCCCTCATTACCAGACTGGTGTGAAGGCGCACCTCCCTGCCGGTAGCCCCGAGCTCGCTGAGGGTGGAGGTGGGCATAAAGACCTGGAAACCTACCCCGTTGACATTCACAATCGCCCAATCCCCGCCCATCGCTTCGAGTTTGCCGTGAAGACTGGCTATCATTATCTCTCCTTTATTGCTGATTGGACAGCAGATTACTGACGTGCACCTCGCTGAGGTGGCAGAGGGCTACCGCCAGGGCGTCGGCGGCATCGCTCGGCTCCGGCGCCTGGGAGAGTCCCAGTTGCAGTTTGACCATCTCCTGAATCTGCTCCTTGGAGCTGGCCCCGTAGCTGGCTACCCTCTGTTTTATCTGCGCCGGGGTGTATTCATAAGCCGGGACTCCCAGGTTAGCCGCCGCCAGAATAGCCACTGCCTGTGCCCTGCCGATGGCAAGCGCCGATTTCACGTTTTTCGCCACGAACGGCGCCTCTATGGCGATGGCATCGGAGCGGGAGTTTTTTATAATTTCAATCAAACTACTGTAAAAATAAGCCAGGCGCTCCCCTATCGGAGAGCGCCCCGAAGCGGTTAGAGCGCCGTAATCAATCAGAGTTGTTTCACCATCTCTGCTCTCAATTACCCCGTAACCCATTGCGATTGTGCCCGGGTCTATCCCTAAAATTCTCATCGGTCTAAACTTACTGCGAAAAAGGGCGAGAGCGGATTATACGTCAGGACTGCTCCTGATACTTGTCTAAAACGGATTCGGTAAAGTCGACATTACTGGATACGGACTGGACTTCATCCAGGTCTTCCAGCTTGCTTATCAGTTTCAGGGTTTGCAGTGCCTGTTTTTCCTCGAGCTCAAGGGTGGTCTTGGGTATCATCGATACCTCGGATGAGACTATGGGTATGTTTTCCTTGTCCAGCGCTGCCCTGACGGCTTCAAAGTCCCCGGGCATTGTATAAATCTCTATATAGTTATTCTCAATTTTTACATCCTCGGCACCGGCATCGATAGCCTGCAGGGCAAGTTCCTCGGTATCCAGACTGTTTGTCTCAACCAGAATCAGCCCTTTCGATTCGAAGAGCCAGGCTACGCAGCCGGCTTCTCCCAGGTTGCCGCTGTTGCGGGAAAAAATATTGCGGATGTCCTGGAGAGTCCGGTTGCGGTTGTCGCTGAGAGCCTGTACCAGAATAGCCGCTCCGCTGGGTCCGTACCCTTCGAGTACCATTTCGGTCAGGGTGACCCCTTCAAGCTCCCCGCTGCCGCGCTTGATTGCCCGGTCGATGTTTTCCAGCGGCATATTGTTATCGCGGGCTTTCTGCACGGCGAGGCGAAGCCTGAAATTCGCCTCGGGATTACTTCCCCCTTCGCGGACGACAACGATAATCTCCCGGGTGAGTTTTGTGAAAAGCTGCCCCCGCCTGGCATCCGCCACTCCCTTTTGATGCTTGATTGAAGACCACTTTGAGTGCCCTGACATCTGAGCTCTCCTTTGCCAGAACAGTAAATCTATTGACTAATTCTATCATCAAACCGGTTTGCGGTCAAAAAGCTGGATATTATGGTGCTGTTCGGTTTTAGCCTGTAAATTGACAACCCGAATGGCTGGAGATAAAATCAACGCAGTATGAAGTTATTCGGTACTTCCGGGATAAGAAGGATTGCGGACAGGGAGCTTGTCGAGCTAGCCTTGAGAGTCGGTATGGCAGCGGGTAATTTTTATGAAAGCGTGGTGGTCGGCAGCGATACCAGGACTTCCGGCGGTGCCGTAAAGCATGCCTTTGTCTCAGGAGTGCTGGCTGCCGGTTCGAGGTGCTGTGATATCGGAGTCCTCCCCACGCCGACGCTGGCTCTGGCTGCCGGAGAATTCCAGGCGGGGGCAATGATTACCGCTTCGCATAATCCCCCTGAATACAACGGTATCAAGCTGGTTAACCCGGACGGCTCTGCCTTTGATGCCGCACAGCAGAAGCAGATAGAAGACCTTGTCTCGAGCGGCTCTCTCTCCGCCGCCCGGTGGGATGGAATGAACCGCAGCACGGCAGGTAACGGGGCTGTGACCGGACACATCGAGCACATACTCGAGGATATCCCCGGCGGGTTGAAGCTTAAAGTGGCGCTGGACTGCGGCTGCGGCGCAGCTTCGGTGATTACTCCTGACTTATTGAAAAGACTGGGCTGTGAGGTTATAGCCCTGAATTGTTTTCCCACCGGTTTCTTTCCCCGTGCCGTTGAGCCGATCGAGGCTAACCTCGGCGACCTGGTACAGGCAATGAAGGAGTTTGGTGCCGATTTGGGCATCGCCCATGACGGAGACGCCGACCGCATGATGGCGGTTGATGATAAGGGCAGGTTCATTCCCGGTGATAAGCTGCTTGTCCTTTTCGCTCAGCAGGCGGCGGCAAAAAAAGTGGTTACGACGATAGACGCTTCGATGGTAATCGACGAAATGGGCTTCGACGTTACCAGGACTCCGGTTGGCGATACCTATGTTTCCGAGGAATTGAAAAGGGGTGGGGATTTCGGTGGTGAACCGTCGGGAAGCTGGGTTTTTCCCGGTAATTCTCTCTGCCCCGATGGTATTTACGCCGCTGCCCGCCTGGCAGCCATAGCCGGCGAGAACAAGCTGTCCGGACTTCTAGATGATATCCCCCAGTACCAAATCCTCCGGGGCAGTGTTGCCGGTGCAGGCGTAAAGGCGTCCGAGCTGGAGAAACGGCTGCTGGATATGGAGCCGTTATCGGTAAGCCATATCGACGGCGTAAAACTGAATTTCAACGACGGCTGGCTGCTAATCAGGGCTTCGGGCACCGAGCCGAAGATAAGAATTACGGCTGAGGCAAAAAGCGAGGAGCGGCTGCATCAGCTATATGATGATGGGGTGAGGGTAATTAAGAGTTGTCTGGAGGAAGTCGGAGAGAGGTAGAATGAAGGCGATTATTTTAGCTGCCGGAGAAGGGAACCGCATGCACCCTCTCACCTACACGAGACCGAAGGTGATGCTGCCGATTGCCAATAAGCCTATCCTGGAGCACCTGCTTATAGAAGCGAGGGAAGCGGGTATTTCAGAATTTATTTTTATTGTCGGCTACCACGATGAGCAGATACGGAATTACTTCGGCAGCGGTGAAAGATGGGGTGTCGGCATAGATTACTCTACCCAGCGCAAGCAACTGGGTACTGCCGATGCCGTGAGAATGGTCGAGGGTCTGGTTGACGGAGACTTCCTGATGATGAACGGTGATATTATTGTCGGCCGGAAGGACATCAGGAGTCTGGCTGCAGGCAAGGATATTACCATGAGCCTGTTTGAGGTCGAGAATACCGATGACCTCGGCTTCGTCGAGGTAGAAAAAGACAGGGTGGTCCGTATTCACGAAAAGGTAGGCAGCCCGCCGTCCAACCTGGCTAACGCCGGTCTCTACCTGTTTACCCCGGACATATTTGCCGCTGTTGCCCGGACGCCGACATCGCCGCGGGGAGAATACGAAATAACCGGTTCTCTACAGTTATTGATAGACGGGGGACATAGCGTTTTATATGAAAAAATCGGCTACTGGCTCGATACAAGCTATCCCTGGGACTTGCTGCCGGCTAATGAATCGTTGCTTGCCAGGATGGAGCCGGAGAATCTGGGCGAGGTGGAAGAGAACGTTGTGCTCAAGGGAGCGGTCTCTATCGGAAAGGGTACCGTGGTGAAGTCGGGTTCCTATATAGTCGGTCCGGTGATAATCGGCCAGGACTGTGATATCGGTCCCAACTGCTATATTCGACCTCATACCGCTATCGGTGACGGCTGCCATATCGGTGCTGCCGTTGAAGTTAAGAACTCGATTATTATGAAGGGCACTAAAGTCCCTCACCACAATTATGTAGGGGATAGCGTTATCGGTGAAAGGTGTAATCTGGGAGCGGGCACAAAGGTCGCCAATCTGCGGCTTGATGATAAGGAGGTAACGGTAGCCGGCAGGGCTACCAGAAGACGCAAGCTTGGGGTTATAATGGGGGACGAAGTTGGGACCGGGATTAACGCCTCTATTAATATAGGTACGATAATAGGCAATAATACTCAGATTGGCCCGGGAGCCCTGGCTCACGGGGTCATTTCGCCGAATTCAAAAATATATTAGGGATTGAAAAAAATGAAAAATGCGGTTATTCTGGCTGCCGGTGAAGGACAAAGGCTCAGGCCGTTTACTGTTACCAGACCGAAGACGATGCTTTCCATAGCCGGCAAGCCTATATTGCAGTACGTGGTCGAGTCACTGGCTGAGAACGGCATCCGGAATATTGTTATCGTTGTCGGCTACAGGCGGGAGCAGGTATTCGATTATATGGGTAACGGGGAGCTGTTCGGCGTCGATATAGAATATATAACTCAGGAGAGGCAACTGGGTACGGCTAACGCTCTGATGAAAGCGAAAGACGCCGTCGGGGAAGAGTTTCTGGTCTTGCCGGGTGACAATCTGATTGAAGCCGGGACCATTTCCCGGTTTATCGACGTGAGTCCGCACGCCGTGCTGGTTAAGAAGGTGGAAAACACAGCCAGGTACGGGGTGGTGAACACCGAGAACGGTATTGTGCGGGATATTATTGAAAAACCCGGTGAAACCGCAAGCGGCATAGTAAATACCGGCATTTATTCCTTCACAAAAGAGGTCTTTGATTTTATCGATACGGAGCTGGGCATTCCCGATG
Source organism: uncultured Dehalococcoidales bacterium (assembly GCA_964583115.1). Lineage (GTDB taxonomy): Bacteria > Chloroflexota > Dehalococcoidia > Dehalococcoidales > UBA2162 > CAYVOV01. The sequence goes on along the minus strand of CAZOUZ010000090.1, from coordinate 2,441 downwards.
TTATTAATAATATGATAGCTCAGGGTTGTACGATAAATGCTCAGGAAACAGATGGCACCTGGCTCGATGCTGTTTATCCGTGGGATATTTTAAGCTTAAATGATGCCATTCTTCCCCGGATTCCGGACAACCTCGGGGGTACTATCGAAGCCGGTGCTTCAGTAAACGGACTTATCTCGATAGGCAAGGATACAGTGATACGGTCGAACTCCTATATAGTCGGGCCGGTCATTATCGGCGCCAATTGCGATATCGGCCCCAACGTCTACATTTCCCCGGCTACGAGTATCGGTGACAACGTGGTGATATCACCTTTCAGCGAGGTCAAGAACAGCGTTATCGGAGACGATGTAAATATCGGGTCCGGTTCTATTGTGCAGGACTCGGTTATCGATGACGGATGTGTTATCGAAGGCCATTTCACTGCCTGCAGCGGTGACGCTGAGGTCAGAGTCAATGCCGAGTACCATCTCGTGAAGATAGGGGCAATGCTTGGTGTCGGCTGCAATCTGGGGAGCGGCGTGGTGGCTCAGCCCGGCGTCATTATCGGTAATCACAGCCGGATACAGTCGATGAAACTCGTCAGTGGCAAACTGCCGGACAGGAGCTTTGTAGTTTAAGAATTATGTGTGGCATTGTCGGTTATATCGGTGACAAACAGGCACAGCCTGTACTTCTGAATTGTTTGAAAAAACTCGAGTACCGTGGTTACGACTCCTGTGGAGTCGCTATAGACTCCGGCGACATTAACGTCTACAAGGATATTATCAGGGTGGAGAAGTTGATGGAGGAGTCGCCGCGGTTTGACGGGATTATGGGTGTTGCCCACACCAGGTGGGCAACACACGGTGCCCCGTCCAAAGTCAACGCCCATCCCCATCTCGACTGCACCGGTAATATCGCCGTGGTGCATAACGGGGTAATAACGAATTTCCGGGAGTTAAGAGACCGGCTGACCGGTGAGGGACATATTTTTGCTTCCGAGACCGATACCGAGGTAATACCGCACCTTATCGAGAAGTGCTATGACGGCAATCTTGAGCAGGCTGTAGAGTGTGCTCTGCGTGATATCAAGGGTTCCTATGCCATTATAGTGCTTATGAAAGGGCAGTCCGGGCTGGTTGTCGCCAGGAAAGACAGCCCGCTGATTATCGGTATCGGTGATAGAGAGAACTATATCGCCTCGGACGTGCCGGCGATACTCGGTTATACCGATAGGGTTATTTACCTGGAAGACGGTGATATCGGAGTTGTTTCCCGGAATGATGTAATAGTGAAAAGCGAAGGCAGGAAAGTTACCCGGGAAGAGCATAAAGTGCTCTGGAGCGTGGAAGAGGCGCAAAAGGCGGGATATGAGCACTTTCTGCTTAAGGAGATTCACGAGCAGCCCAAGGTAATACGTGATACCCTCGGAGAATATACCCGTTCCGCCGAACAGATGGTTGATTTGCCAGTAATAAGGGATAAAGGTACCGAGTCCATACTGATAGTCGCCTGCGGCACTGCCTATCATGCCGCGTTGATAGGGAAATACATCATAGAGGAGTTGCTAAAAGTACCGGTAAGGGTCGAGGAAGCCCATGAGTTCAATTATTACACTAATGTTCTCGCCGGTGCTACCGCTGTTGCTATTACCCAATCGGGAGAGACGGCTGATACCCTGAAAGCGATGAGAAGGCTAAGGGAAGCGGGGTGCCGGGTAATAGCGATTTCCAATGTGGTCGGCAGCACCGCTACCCGGGTTGCCAGCCAGACGATTTATACCAGGGCCGGTCCTGAGATAAGCGTGGCTGCCACAAAGACTTTTATAGCCCAGCTTATGGTGCTGTACTGGCTGGCAATGTCATATTCCAGGGATGATGCCAGGAGATTAGCCGCCTTGCTTATGGAGTTGAGACAGTTGCCGAGCAAGGTACAGCGGGTGCTCGATGATGAAGATAAGATGAAGGAGTATGCCGGGTTCCTGTCAAAATATGAAAACGTTTTCTTCATCGGCAGGGGGATAAACTATCCGGTTGCCCTGGAAGGAGCGCTCAAGCTGAAGGAAATTTCCTATATTCATGCCGAGGGTTATGCCGCCGGTGAAATGAAGCACGGGCCTTTTGCCCTGCTGGGTGTTAATACGCCGGTTATCGCCGTTGTTGCCAAAGATAATACCTACGAGCCGATGCTGACAAATATTAAGGAAATAAAGGCCAGGGGGTCGCCTCTGATGGCGCTTGTAGAAGACGGGGCTGAAGAGGGGAATGAGGCTATAGAGGAATTAGCCGATACAGTGATTACCGTTCCGAGAGTGGGCAGACTATTTTCACCGGTAGTTAATACGGTAGCTCTGCAACTGCTCGCTTACTATACTGCCAGAGAGAGAGGCTGTCCCGTAGACTATCCGCGTAACCTGGCAAAGAGCGTAACCGTAGAGTAGAAATCGGGGGTTAATTGCT
>CAZOUZ010000089.1:3311-7793 GCA_964583115.1 uncultured Dehalococcoidales bacterium | reverse complement strand
AAATGGAGAAGGTTAGCGTTTTTCTGGCTGATTGGCAGGTGCTCTTCCGTGAGGGAATCCACTTTACTCTTTCCGGGGAAGAGGGCATAAACGTAATCGGCGAAGCTACCAGTAACGAAGAAGCACTGGATTTCATTGAAAAAAACAGCCCCGCCATAGCCGTGTTAAATGCAAACCACAGCGACTTAACCGGCATCAACCTGACCCGCCGTATCCGGCAGAACTCGCCCTCGGTATCGGTCATCCTGATTATGGATAGTGACGATGCAGAGACCTATTTTTCGGCGTTGAAGTGCGGGGCAAGCGCCTGTATTACAAAAAACATTGACCCCGATGAAATTATCGGCCTTATCAGGAAGGTAGCCCGGGGCGCTAACCCCATAAGCGAAGCGCTACTCAGACCGGAGATTGCCCCCCGCATTATTGAAGAATTCGAAAGCTTTTCTTCACTTAACAAGGAGGTAGATAATCTCCTGGCCAGCCTCTCCACCGTCGAAAGCGAAGTTTTACGCTGCGTCGCCGAAGGAAACTCGGTTGAGCAGGTCTCTGCCACTCTGGGAATTGACGAGGATACTATCCACCGTCACCTCGATATGATAGTAACGAAACTCGTCAGCAATGACCACGACCGGGAGGTGGTTGAAGTAGCGCAGAGAAAGTTAGCGGCAATACTTACCAGGACCAGGCGCAGCAAAAAGGAACCGGACTATGTAAGCCGGGACGAATTCGATGCTTTTAAGGAAAGCATCAGGGAACGCTTCAAGACTTTTATCAGCGGGCTTGGCTGAAGTCCGTGTACGGACTCTTCTCCGCCTCAAACGGAAGTCAGAAGGGCATAACCGGGTTAACCGGAAGCGGTTGCCTGATGTACGCCGCTGATGTATCATATTCTTCAATACAGGCAGGTTTACTACAGGAAAACTTGATTTGATTGTATTTATTATTCTTTTTATCCTTCTGGGGTTGTTTACCGGCAGTTTTCTCAACGTGTGCATAGACAGATTGCCCGGGGGGCAGTCTATCGTATTCCCTCCTTCCCATTGCGCCGAATGCAATCACAAGCTAAAGGTCCTTGATTTGGTCCCCGTGTTCAGTTATATCTGGCTGCGCGGCCGCTGCCGTTACTGCCAGGCGCGCATACCTCTCAGGCTGCCGATTGTTGAAGGGACAACAGCCCTTTTGTTTGCTTTAATATACTGGAAATTCGGACTGGGACTTGAGTTGCTTTTTCTGCTCATCTACGCAAGCATGCTAATCATTATTTTTGTCATTGACCTTGAACACCTCCTCGTCCTCAACAAGATTGTCTACCCGGGTATGGCGCTGGCTTTTGTCTTTTCCTTTTTCAATCCGGGAATCAGGACATTCTCTATACTCCTGCCGAATTTCGGTGTGGAGAGCGCATTGCTGGGGGGAATTATCGGACTGGCCATTATGGCTGTCCCTTTTCTCGTTTACCGCCAGGGGATGGGAATGGGAGATGTAAAATTAGCGGCACTGGTAGGACTGATGACCGGCTTTCCGCTCGTAATTATGGCTGTATTACTATCATGGATTTTGGGCGGCATAGTAGCAGGCATATTGCTCGCTCTTAAGATTAAAGGTCGAAAGGACGCAATACCGGCAGCTATTTTCCTGGCCGCGACCACAATGATTACCCTGCTCTGGGGACAGGCAATATGGGAGTGGTACCTGCAGTAACCTTGAGATGTGTAGCCTTTTGGCTTAAAGGTTTATCCTGTTTTTACTTGACATATATAGATAAGATGCTTTAGTTTAATAACGAGGGAGATATGCAGTCCAGATACGAAAAAGAAGCATACCAGTTTTTAGCCGTCTACCGCTTTTTAGCCTACGCGCTGGCGGTGATGTTCACCCAGATTGAAGCATCGCCGTTGATAGCGCAGACGATGTCCGACCTGCAAATCTACATAATCCTGGGGACACTGGGTTTATATTCTGTGCTAAGAGTCTTCTCTCCCCTCCGGTGGCGCGAGAGAAGCACGATGACCTACCTGATTTTACTCGGAGATTTTATGCTCTGCATCCTGCTTGTCATCTATACAAACGGCCTGAACAGCGCCTTTTTGCTCTACTCTCTTACTCCCATTATGACAGCGGCTCTTCTCTTTGAAGAAAGGGTGGCTCTCTCCCTGGCATCCATTGCTTCAATAGCCCTGTCCGTCACTCATCTGGCATTGAGCCAGCTGGATGAAAGATGGGCCTGGATTATGCAGGGGCACAACCTTACCCTGCTGATAGTCTACACGCTTTTCACCTTCGTTGGGGCTATGGTTCCCTACCGCATTAACCTGAATATCCGCCGGCGTATAGAAAGAGAGGCGATTATAGAAGAGCGCCGGAGAATCGCCCGGGAGATACATGACGGCGTGGCGCAATCCCTGGGTTACCTTAACATGAAAACAAAAATAGCAAGCGATCTGGTTTCTGACAATAACACGGTGAAGGCACTCACCGAGTTAAACGATATCAGGAAGGTAGTACAGGATACCTACGAGGATATACGGGAATCTATCGACCAGCTAAGCACCGAGATAAGAAACCTGCCCATGATACCGACCATGGCGAACTATATACAGGAATTCGGCGATAATAACGGCATAAAGGTCGAATTTTTTTATCCCAGGCCATTCCCCGAGCTTTCACCCGTCGCCGAGCTTCAGCTACTGCGAATCGCTCAGGAGACGCTGACCAATGTCAGGAGACACGCTCTTGCTACCGAAGCGGAGGTGAAACTGGAGAGCGATGGGGAGTCAGTAGAGCTGATTATAAAAGACGACGGACAGGGCTTCTCCCTTTCCGACCTCGAAGAATCGCCTCCCGGCTACCACGGACTGAACATCATTAAAGAAAGAGCGGAATCGCTGGGCGGCAACCTTAACATCTCTACTGCTCCGGGAGAAGGGACAGCCGTTATGATTAGCCTGCCGCTTGAGAAAGTGAGGTTATAAAAATGGAGACTATTAAAGTACTTATAGTGGATGACCATGCTCTATTCCGCCGGGGTATCGCCGCTGTACTCAGCAGTCAGGAAAACCTGGAGGTAATCGGTGAAGCAGCGGACGGGCTTGAAGCGATAGAAAAAGCCAAAGAGCTATCTCCCGAAGTGATTCTGATGGACCTTAATATGCCGAATTGCAGCGGGCTGGAAGCCATACAGGCTCTCCAGGCAGAGAGACCGAATATTAAAGTACTTGTCCTGACTGTCTCCGAGATGGAGACCGACCTCTTCGCCTCCGTAAAATACGGTGCCAGAGGATACCTGCTTAAAAAGGCCGAGCCCGAGGACCTGGTTAACGCTATCGCCGGCATCGCCCAGGGTGGCGTTATTATTTCCCCTCTTATGGCAACGAAGCTGCTCACCGAGTTCAAAGACCTCTCTTCCGGTATTGAAAGAAAACCTGCCGAGGATGAAGAGTCCAAGTTAACGCCGCGTGAGGGAGAGGTATTACAACTGGTTGCCCAGGGGGCAACGAACAAGGAAATTGCCGATTCCCTGTTCATCTCAGAGAACACGGTAAAGACCCATCTGCAGAATATTATGGAAAAGCTCCACCTGGCAAACCGAAGCCAGGCGGCAGCCTACGCTATTCAGAAGGGGCTTGTCTCGAATAAGGAATAACCGCCGGCAGCCACAGACATCCTATCCTGAGTTTATCATCCAAAAGGGCTAGACTTCTCTATTCCGAAATCACCCACTTGCAGGATTGCCTGAACATTCGGTATGCCATATATTAACTGTAGCCTGAAATAAAAAGGCATGCTTGCTCGTAGTGAGGAAGCAAAAATCTGGAGGAAAGGAGAGCAAGAGATGAAAATGCATAAAAAAGGAGAAAAGGGTTTCACCCTGATTGAGCTGCTAATCGTGGTCGCTATTCTCGGCGTACTGGCAGCGGTGGTGATTCCCAATGTCGGCCGGTTTATCGGCGCCGGTACGGAAGAGGCGAAGGATACCGAGTTCGCTACCATCCAGGCGGCAGTGCATGCTATGATGGTAGATAACGAAATATCCACGCTGCCTGCTCCGGTAACTACTACTCAAACCAGAAGTATGTCCGGCTTCCCCGATACTTCTTCTGTAGCCCAGAAGGGGAATGATGTCCTGGGTACTCCCTACGCGGCTGGCGATAAGACCGGATTCATCCTCTACCAGCACGACAGAATCGCCGATGGAGGTACAGGCAACCTGACCAACTACGTCGCTACAAATACCACTGCCTACTGGTACACTTCCGATACAATGGGCACGGTAACTCAGCATGATTCCGCACCGTAGTAAACTATAAAATACTTTCATAATAATATAAAGGAAGGAGACCAATTCGATGAAAACAGTCAAAAGAGGAGAGAGAGGTTTTACCCTGATTGAGTTGCTCATCGTGGTCGCTATTCTCGGTGTGCTGGCAGCTATAGTGATTCCCAATGTCGGGCGGTTCATCGGCGCCGGAACGGAAGAGGCGA
>CAZOUZ010000089.1:0-3211 GCA_964583115.1 uncultured Dehalococcoidales bacterium | reverse complement strand
ATACCACTGCCTACTGGTACACTTCCGATACAATGGGCACGGTAACTCAGCATGAGTCCCCACCGTAATATCTGAACTATAGCGGGGTTCTGGTGGAGGTGGAAATTTAAAGGGCAGGCGCCGAAGGAAAGATGGCGCCTGCCCTCCTCTGTGTTACGGTTCCTATTCCTATATTCTCCTGAAAACGGCTATTCGGCAGGCACAGGGGTAAGCTTGATAGTGCCGCTCTTTATATAAGGATAACCCTCCGGAGGCGTAATAGGTGTGGTGAAGAGGCCGCTATTCTCCAGTGCGGTTACAAAATCTCTGAAGGTAATGTAGCTATTTGTCTGGCAGTTTACGGACAGGCTATTGACCTGATGAACAATGGTCAGTATCTCAACATCCAGAGACTCCGCCTGACTGATAATGAAGGCTAAATCTCCGGTAGCATTTTCTTTGACATCAACAAGAGCTTCATAGCTGCTGATAGCCTTTTGCAGTGGCTCACGTTTAGCCAGCTCAGCCTTCCTCAATTCCAGAAGGCTATTCAATGAACCAAACTCCGCCTCCAATTTAGAGGTCTTATCCATAGCGGCAGTGGTTATCTGATACAAAGGAAAAAGCAAAGCTATAACAGCAACTACGGCAAGGGTAGCATAGATTTGTCTTGCTGAAGGTCTCCACGGTTTGTACTCCGCGGGAAGAAGATTGATATCAGGCAGAGAATATGCACCCCGCTCTCTTTCCTGAATTAAATGTACTGTACCCTTCAAAGCAAGCCCGATATTCACTGCGTATTGAGATACCGGCAGGTTGGGCGGGTATTCCAGCGGAGGCGCCAGCGATTCAACGTTGTAACCTGCCCTCTGCTGAAGTAGCTCCACCAAATCAATATCGCCGGACATTTGTCCGGTAATAAAGAGAGGAGTGTCAGAGTCAAGTAAATATTCCTGGTGATGCGAATTATAGAAACCAACTGTCAACTCGAGGTTCAAAGTCAATTGGTCTACTTTTTCTTCCAGAGAAAGCTCATCCGGTTTCCAGGCAGTGGTACGCATAATCTCAACCAGACCGTTTACCACCATGATTATATCGTAACTGCTGGACTCGATATTGACAATAAGAGCCTGCGCCCTGTTCACCGCTCTTATTACCGCCATAGCTTTCAGTTCCAGCATGTGGGCACTGGCGCCCGCTATCCTTAATCCCCGCATCTGGCCGTCTATCACATCCCGGGGTACGCTTACGACCAGTACCTGGTGTCCGCCTTCAGTGGCCCCGGTACTTTGCCAGGAAAGGTACATCTCATCTTCAGACAAGGGCATAACTTCATTGGCTGCATCCACAACCGCCTGGTGCGCCACAACCCCTCCCGGAGGAACGGATACCATCACGATGCGGCTCAAAGAATAAAGTCCGCTTACACTGGCAACTACGCTATTACCTTTTACACCGGTTGAGGATATCAGCCTGCTGATTGCTCTACCCAGAGCCTGGGGGTCAACGACCTCTTCATCTTCGATAATACCCGGTTCAAGCAACTGACTGGCCCACCTGATTACCTTGCCCCTATCAACCTCCATGAGCCTTATGTCAGTACTGCTGATTTCAAGTGTTAGCACTTTTTCTCCTCAAATTAAAAGACCAAGAAAGCGTTACTCTTTTTACTTGCTGTAGATATCAACGTCGACTACAGCTCTGGTCTCAACTACAGATTCCGTGGTATCAACATATTCCGTTGCTGTCACCAGGTCCCCACCACTCCACTGCCTTACCGTACCGTCAGCTTCACAGGTATAGTAATAATATGTACTGTCGAATCCGCAATAATTAACCACTTCATACTGAGAACTATTACCCGTAGAGATTCTGTGGTGTTCGAAGAGTACGTACCCGCTCCTTAAAGACGCAGTACCGGTGTAACCCCTCTCAGCAGGAGTGGTAGCGATATCGGGAAAACCTTCAGCCATACCCTCTGTATCGGAATCGTCTCCCATAAGATTGGTGGCCAGACCGCCTTCATAACCCATCGGATTAGGTATTAACTGAAGATCGTTATCCTCCATCATGGCAGCTACTGCCGTCATCACGTCACGGAACTCGGCTCTTCTCTCACCCTCTTCACCCGTAAAATGGACATCTATCCCGGAAATAACTACTCTCTTCAGCGACATAGTTTTCAGGTAGGCCCCGGACTGCACGGCATAGATAAACTCCATAACCTTTTCATGTTCACCCTGCACGGTAATGTTGACGAAAGACATAACATTATAGGTAGTGCCACCCAGCGATTGTTTACGGTATTTAGCCGAAGGAATCTGGAATTTACCTGCATCCTCTCCAATATCAATCCCGCTATCTTCAGCTATGCTGACAATTTTACTAATAGCTTCTTTGTCACTCATCGAAGCAAGCGCGGTGGCAATCCTATCATATTCCGTCTGTAACTCAGAGTGACTGGGCAATGACCTCATGAGCACGGGCCTTATCTGGTTTATCTGCTGTTCGGCCTCGGCCTGTTTTGGCCCCTGTTGCAAATATACAAAGCCAAATGCTATGTAGATAATAAGTGTCAGGCCCACCAGAAAAATTACTCCGGTACGCCAGTATCTGTTTATCAGGTTCTTTAAATATTCCATCTTACAGACCTAAATATTCAACCAGGCATAAAGTGCCGAAACAATTTTAAGAAGGACTCAGATTGAGACTCGGTGAGGCTGATTTGTCCGCTTCGTTGATAGTAAACACCTCGCAGGTGATTAATAAAGGGGCAATATCTCCAATAACACGGAGCTGATTTTGCGGACAAAAGACGAAACGAGCATTATATCCCGCTACCGCCACCTTTCACGCAGAGCTTTCTGGACCTTCTCTTCTATCGTTTCTTCGACTGTTTCCTTAACTGCCTGCTTTATATCCTGTTTTGTTTTTGACACCTCTTCGTCAAAGAAACGCCTGTACAATTGCCTGCCCCGCCTCCATCCCACCAGCCAGACCATTGCCAGTCCGAATATGGCAATGGGAGCCACGATTTCAATACCTACGTTCTGGAAGAGAAGAATCACAACAATAATCAAAACGGCAAACAAAAATATGGCAATGTTAAGGTCCCACCTGGCAACACTAGCCCTGTCTTTCGCTCTCTGTCTGGCAGCCCGCTCGTCTTGCGGACTTACCTCTGGACTCTCCTGCGGCTTTACCTGTTCAACATCTCCAGTTTCATCCATAA
>CAZOUZ010000088.1:0-7902 GCA_964583115.1 uncultured Dehalococcoidales bacterium | reverse complement strand
AGCAGCTGACTCTTAATCAGCAGGTTACAGGTTCGATTCCTGTGCGGCTCACCACTAATCAGGCGTGGAGAGAAGAAGACTATGAATCAACTTCTCTACGGAGGTTTGATATGGCAGAAGATGAAAAGATTCCGAAATGGCAAATCTTTGACCAGGAAATAATCGACGAGCTGGAAGAACTCTACCTGGAACAATCCGATGAACTGAAGGAAACGAATACAACAGCAAAAGATGCATTCATTCTGGGAATGATTAGCTACGTAAGCACTATTGGAATGATGCAAAAAATATACGGCGATATAGACGAATACAAAGAAAAAATAAAAAAGCTTGTAGATAAACTAAAAGCAAGCGATGATTTAAAAGAAATAATAAATCAGATTCTAGACGATAACGAATCAAAATAATTCTCTGGTAAAATGTACCTCTACCCCCGGGCCGGTTAGGAGCTACGGTTCCGCCTTATTGCAGTGAGGTGACTGGACTGGGGGTCTTTTTTAATAACTTTCCGCCGGTCTTTACGATAACTTTTCCGCGGTATTGACCGGGTGCTGTATAATGGTTCCACTCACTGCAAAAGAGGAGGTGGAGCCATGAGCCCACGCAAGAAATCCGCCAAAGGCGGACGCATGCCTGCGCGCCAGGCAGAAACTCATTCGGGCAATATCGTTGGTGAATTTATCCAAGAAGCGATGAACCCTATGCGGTACACTGGCAAACATGTGCTCTTTGACTCGCGCCGAGATGCCCTGAATACCATCCTAGCCTTTTGTGGCTACTCTTTGGGTGAAGACGGCAAGTTGCGCTTGCGTGCTCAACCAGCCCATACACTCACTGAGGCCGAGGAGTACATCCCGATGTGTTGAACTTCTGCTCAATACGGAGCAGGTAACTGCTGGTTTCTCACAAGCTATTTACGGTTGACCTAAGCCGATTTGCGAAGTAGAATTTAGACTATAGAATGTAGACTATAGAGCATAGACTATAGAGCGTAGACTAAGGAGAGCGATGAAGCGGATAGCTTTAATATGTCTCCTACTTTTGTCTTCTACAGCGCTTTTACCGGGCTGCTTCTTCAAAGAAGCGGCCCCTCCTTCTGAAAAATTGGCTCCTGCCCAGCCTGTTGACTGGTCTAAGGTTAATATCCCCAGCATGGGTGAAGAAGGAAACCGGGTGCCAAACTCCATGAGATGGCTCAAAATTAAATAATGCAATGGTCCATAAAAACTTGCGCTATGTTTTCATAGGAGGAGGTTAATGTGAAACCAAAAACCCAAGACTACTCAGTATTCGACAAATTCAATTTTGAAAGGAAGCCCGTAGGCATCAAGTTCCTGCCCTACAAACCGGAGGGGATAGAGAGGATAAATAAAAGCCTGTATTTTTGCCAGATGTTCAAAGAAGCACAAACCAGCAACCCTTTCTATGTCCAAAGAGAAGATTTTCACTGCACTGAGCCGCTGACACTAGGCATGGAAGACCCCGACCCCATCCTCCTAAGTGGGCTGGTTGGAGAAATGGATGACCTCTATGAGGAATTACGTGCCAACCAGAAAATATATCAGTTAGTTCCCAGAATGTTGAAAGGCACCGTTAAATGTGTCGTGTTTTCACCTATAGACCAGCTTACATTTGACCCGGATGTATTAATTATTACGGCCGACAATGTGGACCAGGCACGAATCATACTAAGAGCGCTGGTCTATTCGACCGGAGACATGTGGTCATCCAAGGGAACCCCCGTGTTAGCGTGCTCATGGCTATATGTTTATCCCCACTTAACCGGCGAAGTGAATTACACCGTCACCGGCCTCAGTATGGGAATGCAGACATTGAAAGTACTGCCACAGGGTCTGATGCTTATCTCCATACCATGGCCCAAGTTACCGATGATTATGAGAAATCTACAGAAAATGGGCTGGCATCCTATCTCAGAGACTATAACCGAAGAAGAACATAAAAAACGTTTTGAGACAATGTTAAAAGGGATAAAGGAGAAAATACAGGAATGACAAGAAATTAACCCCAGATAAAAAGTGTAATTATACTTAATCCCAAAGGAGGCTAAGATGAGTTCCAAAAAGCGAGACTACGCCGTATTCAACAAATTTAATTTCGAAAGGAAGCCCGTAGGTGTTAGTTATTCACTTAAGAAACCGGACGGCATCGAGCAACTGGACAAGAGTCTAGGTATTTGTGAAATGTTTAAAGAAGCGCAAACCAGCAAACCCTTTTATGCCACGAAAGAAAATGTACAGTGCGGAGCGCAGGTAGTAGGCATGGATGTTTTCCCTCCAGTCATGTACAGCGGGCAATTGGGCTCGGCGTTTTCTATGTTTAAAACCCCGAGTGCCAATAGAAGAGTCTATGATTATATTCCAGTCCTGCCCAAAAACTCCGTCAAATACATCATACACTCTTCTCTAGACCAGATGACATTCGACCCAGATTTTTTAATTATTACGGCTAATACCTCTCAAGCGGAAATACTACTGAGAGCCAGTAGCTATACTGATGGGAAAATGTGGACTTCCAAGAGCTCGACATGTCTGGCGTGCGCTTGGATGTACGCTCAATCATACTTGAGCGGCGAATTGAACTATATCATCAGCGGTCTTGGTTTCAGCATGAAAGGAAGAAATGTATTGCCCGAAGGTCTGATAATTATATCAATCCCCTCAGAGATGCTCTCCACGATGATAGAAAATCTGGAAGATATGGAGTGGGAACCTCATTGGTTCAATCTGGGGAGAGACGGATTTATCAAAGGTGTTCAGGAACTGGAAGCACAAATGATACGAGAATACCCACCTGAGTTGGTTTGGACAGATAATAAGTAAATCAGCCTCAGGGTGTGTATTCCAGAGTAAATCGGCTAGCGTTCCGGAGCAAATCGGCCACCTTATCGGGCAAACCGGTTACCCCCAGGGTAAAGAGCGGCGCAGGGTAACGTAATGCCATAAAATTGTAAATCGTCGGGGAAAACGAGACACATTCGGGGTACTGTTCCTAGCATACCGGTATATTGCTTTTCCCTTTCTATATGGCGCCGCAATTTGCGGGCTGTCTCCGCGTTCATGAAGTTACTGTTTTCCGGGTGCTCTACCAGCAGTTCGGTACTAATTTCCTGAATTTTTACATGGTTCATTGGTAAGTTATCCAATTTGTTTAAATAAATTTCCCTGAGCATCTCTTTCTTCAACAGCCTGGGTAATACGCCCGATCTGGGCAAAAGGATATTCCGGAATGTTGGCTATCACATCTGATAATCTCACATTTAGCTCCTTGTTTAACGCCAGTATAGCAATTCTTCCCATGAGCAACAAACCGCTAGATTGTTCACTTGGAATGTACCCTCTTCGACCTTCTCCCGGATACACTTGACAGAGTTGCTGTTTTAGATTATACTTGCGACCGAATGCAATAATAATCAGCCGTGTTGCTGTGCTGAAGGAAAGGGAATGAAGACGAACCTCCAAATGCAAGAGCAAAATAATCGAGTAACTAATATTTTTTTGCCTAAGTAATTGCAACTATTTGCAATTACTTGCAGTTGCAATACTGCTAATGAAGGAGAAACGACCGTTTACCATGAGCAAGGAGAGCCCCGAATAAGAAATAGAAAGGGATAAGTTTATGATGGCTAAAGCACTTAATTTGCTGCCCAGAATAACACTTATTATCCTGTCCGTCTCACTACTGGTACTGTCATCGTGCAGTAATGACGAGACCCAAGTCGGCTCGCAGATGGATTCATATACGATAGCCGATTCCACCGGCGACTGGGGTTTTCCCTCACCCTACGCTCATTACTCCCGTGGGCCGGGCTACGTGCGGATGCATTTCATCTTCGAAACGCTTGTCTGGAAGAACGCTACCGAGTTCGTCCCCCAACTGGCGAGCGAGTGGGAGTATGACGAAAACGATAATGCCTACACATTCAAGCTGCAAGAGGGCGTAAAATGGCACGACGGCACCGACTTCACTGCCGATGATGTGGTTTTTACCTATAATTACGCAGAGGAACATCCGTACCAGTGGGTTGACAATAGTATCGTCGAGTCCGCCGAAGCACTCGATAAGCATACCGTAAAGCTCTATCTCAGTAAATCCTATGCTCCGTTCTTTCAGGATGTAGCCGGCGCCCAGCCGATATTACCGAAGCATATCTGGCAGGACGTAACCGAGCCGGAAGAATTTCAGTCCCCGGAGGCGACTATCGGCACCGGACCTTATGTGTTTGCCGATTACAGCAAAGAGCACGGCACTTACCTCTACAAGGCTAACGGCGGCTACTATCTGGGCAAGCCGGCAGTTAAAGAAATCAGGTTCGTTAAGATAGCCGCTGAGATGAATCCGGCAGCGCTGAAAGATGGCTCGGTAAACTCCGCCAGCGTACCTGCCGAAGTAGCAGAGGATATCGAAGCGGCGGGATTCACCGTCATCACCAGCCCCCCGTCATGGAATGCCAAGCTGACAATCAATCACCAGAGAGAGCCGCTGTCTTATAAAGAGTTCCGCCAGGCTCTCGCCTGCGCTATCGACCGCGAGTCTCTGGTAGAGATAGTACTGCGGGGAGAGGGTGTAGCGGGCAGTCCCGGCATTATGCCTCCGACCAGCGTCTGGTACAACCCGGACACGCCTCAGTATGAATATGACCCGGAGAAAGCCAGGCAACTGATTGAGGGACTCGGATATTCTCTGGACGGCGATTACTACGCCAAAGACGGACAGCCCTTGAGGCTCAACCTGATAGCAGCCGCCGATTACAAAGACCTGGGGCAGTTTATCACCCAGCAATTGGAACAGATAGGCATTGATATCGACTTCCAGACTCTTGAGGCAAAGACGGTCGATTCCAGGGTCGGTGCCTGGGAATTCGACCTGTCGCTCTACGGTCACGGTGGTCTTTACGAGCCATCCATTCTGGAGAGGACTATCCTGGGTGAAGGTTTTAACAGCTCCCGGTACAGCGCCAATGCCGAGCTAACCGGGCTTCTTCAAGACCAGCTTACCGAGATGGATGCCCGGAAAAGGAAGGAGATGGTACTCCAGATTCAGGAGCTCTACGCTGAAGATATCCCCGCGTTAACCCTCTATTATCCCAACTCGTACTGGGCGCACGATGCTACCCTGCCCCTTTACTACACAATGGACGGCATCGCAATCGGCGTTCCCTTTCCCGTGAACAGGATGTGTTTTGTGAAATAGTTAGGAGAAGAAATGGAAATACCTGAGAACAAGTCTGAAGGCGGGCTTGTACCTGAGATGCGGCTGAGGCGAGTTGGGATAGTAAAAAGCCCGTTAAAGGAGCCGAGCTTGGTGGCTGACTCGGACGATTTAGAATGGCGGTCAAGAGTAACGGGAGTAGCAGAGAGCCGGAGGGTAATATCTGAGCTGGTTATAGACAGTGACCTCAATGGTATCCTTGATGGAATAGAAGACTTCTCCCATCTTCTGGTACTCTATTGGTCACATCGTGTTCCCCCCGAGGGCCGCTCCATTATTAAAGCCCATCCTATGGGGAGGAAGGATTTACCGCTGGTAGGTATCTTCGCTACCCGAAGTCCGGCACGGCCCAATACCATTTGTGCCACGGTAGTGCGGCTGCTGGAACGTAAAGAGAATGTGATTAAGATAGAAGGACTGGATGCGCTTGATGGCAGCCCCATAGTAGACATTAAACCTTACATTCCTTTCTATGAGGCGGTTGGTGAAGCGAAGTTAGCTGACTGGATGGAACGAATCCACAGAGAGCTTGCCGAAGGTTCGATTACAGGTGGTGACAGCAGCGAAAAACAGTAATCTAATTGAGGCCATAGCGAAATGTTAAGCAAGCATAACCTGGCAACGTATGGCGTCGCTTTTCTGATTATCCTGACGCTGAATTTTTTTCTGCCCCGGCTCATGCCCGGCGACCCGCTTTCCGCCATATACGGAGACGAGGCACTTATTGCCATGACGCCGGAGTTGAAGACACACCTGGTAGAGCAGTTTGCCCTGGACGAGCCGCTGTGGCAGCAGTTCGGAGCTTATCTCTCGGCATTACTCCGGGGTGATATGGGATACTCCTATTACTATAACGCGCCGGTGTTCAGGGTTATTATGGGCAGCCTGCCCTGGACACTGCTCATCGTCGGCACTTCTCTGATACTTTCCACGCTGCTGGGCATTGTGCTGGGTATAGAATCGGGATGGCGGCGCGGCTCGAAAACCGACCGTGCCATGCTGGCCGGGCTGATGAGTCTCAACGGTTTCCCCGACTTTTTTCTAGGTCTGGTGCTGCTCATCGTCTTCGGCATACTGCTGAGAGTGTCACCCCTGGCCGGTGCCATCACGCCGTACTCCGGTCTCTCCGGCTTCGCCCTCCTTGTCGACGTCCTCAAGCATATGGCGCTGCCGGTAGCCGCCTTAACGCTGGCCCATCTCGCCGGCGGCTATCTTCTCACCCGGAACACCATGATTACCGTGTTGAAGGAGCCGTTTATGCTCACCGCCAGGGCAAAGGGCCTTTCCCAACGGGTGCTTAAATACCGGCATGCCGGGAGAAATTCGATGCTGCCGGTGCTCACCGTAACCGGAATATGGCTGGGCAGGGTGGTGACCGGTGCTTTATTCGTCGAGCTGGTCTTTGCCTACCCCGGCGTGGGCTACCTGACTTATCAGGCCCTACTTGCCCGCGATTACCCCCTGATACAGGGTGTGTTCCTGCTGGTAACCGTCTCGGTACTGGCGGCTAATTTCGCTGTCGACCTCCTTTACCCGAAGCTGGACCCGAGGGTAAGTTATGCATATTGACCTCAAAAAAGAGATAAAGCAAAGCAAAGCCGGCAGGGCAGGACTCTCTATCCTGCTGCTGGTAATCTTGATTGCGGTTATGGCACCGGTGCTGAGCGGCTACGACCCCGGCCAGCAGTCAACGTCTTCCCTGCTTTCGCCCTACGGTGGACACTGGCTGGGGACGAACCACGTCGGCCAGGATATCTGGAGCCAGTTGCTGTACGGTGCCCGTACTTCCTTACTGGTCGGCTTCGGCGTCGGTATCCTCAGCCTGCTGCTCAGCATAATTATCGGAGTGTCCGCCGCCCTCGTCGGCGGGCTTTACGACCAGATAGTAATGAGGATAGTAGATGCTCTCATCGTGATTCCGATGGTGATAGTGATAATCCTGGTGGCGGCTTACGTCAAGCCGGAATTACCCGTCCTTATCCTGCTGCTCTCGGCATTGAGCTGGCAGGGCGGCGCCAGGGTTATCCGGGGGCAGGCACTTTCGCTAAAAGAGAGAGGGCATATTAATGCCGCCAGGGCATTCGGCGCCAGCCGGTTCTACATAGCCTACCGCCACATCGTGCCCGACCTTGCCCCGATACTGCTGGTGGAGTTTATCTACGGCGTGAGGAGGGCCGTTTTCATGGAAGCCGGGCTGGCTTTCCTCGGGATAAGCGACCCGATGCTGGTAAGCTGGGGAATGATGATGCGGGACGCCATGAGGTTCAGCTACTTGAACGTCTGGCAGTGGTGGCTGGTTCCCGCCGGAGTGGCACTATCACTGACCATAATCGGGCTGACCTTCGTCAGCCACGCCGCCGAGTCGGTCCTCGACCCTAGATTGAGAGGTGAAGCAGTTGCTTGAGATTAAAGACCTGCGGGTAAGCTACGGGAATGACACTGTCCTTAACGGCCTGGACCTTGAGCTAACCGGTGGGGAGACACTGGCACTCATCGGAGAGTCCGGCGCCGGAAAGACTACCCTGGGACTGAGCATTATGCGCCTGACCGAGGGCAGCGTACAGGGCAGCATCCGTTTCGACGGTAAAGACCTGCTGACACTATCCGATACGGAGATGCAGGAAATAAGGTGGAACCGCATTGCCATGGTCTTTCAGAACGTGAATAACGTGC
>CAZOUZ010000087.1:3784-7909 GCA_964583115.1 uncultured Dehalococcoidales bacterium | reverse complement strand
CGGCAGTAGCCACGAATAAGACCTTTTTGCCTGATTTTGAGGCAAGCTGCTGGGCAAAATTGCTCTTGCCGCTGCGGGCGCCACCGGTTATCAGAGTGTTAATCTAACTTACCCCCTTTGCGCTACAATTTTTTTCGGATTATCCAATTATCACACCTGTATTAAGAATACGGTTATCCTGCTATTACAGATAGTGTATCATCAACCGGACAGTTCTATTACTTATCTCTTAGCTCCACTTTTGCAATATCCAGGAACCAGCGTCCGTCTCTGAGCACATTTTCGGCTTCGACGATTTCCAGCCGTTTTTTGAAAAGCGGCCCGTCGATAACCAGGCTGTGGTACTCTCCGGCTTCACCGCAGAGGGTGACGTTTCCGAGTTTTCTCAGGTCTTCCAGGAAGTCGTGGTCTACTTTTCTTCCCAGCCATTCCTCACCGAGTATATCCGGTTTGGTGGCAACCACTACAGACTCGAACCCCAGTCCGATGAAGTCTGTCATTATTTTTTCCTGGCTTATTTCCCACAGTGGCAGGTGGGCGGTGATGCCCGATTCCCCGCAGACTCTTTCAATCCATTCCTTGTGGGCATTGAAGTCGATATCGCCGAAGATGCCGTCGTCAATCCCTTCCTCTTTAAATTTTCGGAGCATTTTTTTATAGTTGTCTTCATAGTTATCGCTGCCCGTCGGCTGCTGAAACAGCGGAATCCCTATTGCCTGTGCCTGCGTTTTTATGACGCCGGCGAGTATACCGTGACTGCGGGAGCGCTTGCCGTCTTCGGTCACCGTGTTGGCTAAATACCGGGCTTCGAGGTCGTTTCCGGTTGCCAGGTAGCCGGCAAGGCAGCTGTCCTTTCCTCCGCTCCAGGAAATAAAAGCCTGTTTCAAATCAGACCTCCCGCTTCTTTCAGGTGAGAGGTATCATTCAGCAGGCTGAGTATTGCCCTCTGCGGGTAGATGTCAACGATGGTCAACGAGGCGTTATCGAAGCGGAACTTCGACCAGTGGTCCTGTCCCATGCCCAGCAGTTGGCAGGTGAGCGTCCGCAGCATTCCACCGTGGGAAACAATAAGTATTGTTTGTTGTTCTTCGTGATTGTTCAGTCTGTCTATAAACCTGGCCGCCCTGGCGGTTAGCTCGCTGAAACCTTCGCCGCCGGGAAAGCTCAGTACCGGGCTGTATCTGGCAATCATTTCGCCCAGCTCGGGGAAGCGGTCTGAAATCTCCTGGTAGGTCAGTCCCTCGGCTTCACCGTAGTTTATCTCCCGGATTTCAGGGCAGGTTACGGGTTCTACCTTATGCCCGGAAGAGATAACCTCCGCCGTTACCAGCGCCCGTTTCAGGTCGCTGCAGTAAGCAACGTCAATCTTTTCTTCCGCCAGGCGGTCGCGCAGTTTTTCCGCCTGCCGGTAGCCGTCGGCGTTCAAATCGACGTCGGTGTGGCCGGTGAACCTCCGTGTAGCATTGGTCTCGGTAATACCGTGCCGGACAAGAAGTAGCCTTGACAAAATTTCCTCCTCACCGGGTTTAAATAAACCAGCCGTTGTGGGCAAATATAGTTATTAAAATCAGCACGCCGACCTCGGCTATCTCGTTTATTGCCCCGTAGGTGTCGCCGGTAAGCCCGGAGAACTTTCGCGTGAAATATGCTGCCTTCAGTACAATTATAACCCATATGCCGAGCACTATTACCAGTCCTGCCAGGTAATAGTAAGTGATACCGCCGAGCCAGGCTGCGGCTATGCTCAATGCCAGGGTTATTATCGTGGCTGCGGTGAACCGCTGCCAGCTTGCTCCCTGCTTGAAGGCTTTTCCCAGTCCTTCCGGTCTGGCGTAGCGGTAGGCAACGATGGCGTAAGTCATTGCCCAGCGGCCGACCACCGGCATCAGCAGCAGGGCTGCCGTCATCAGGTTGCCGGGGATGCTGTTCAGCGAGATATACTTGACCAGCAGCAGCAGGGCGACGCCGACAATGCCGAAGGCGCCGGCACGGCTGTCATGCATTACCTGCCACCTATCCTCGACCGGCTTGTGACCGGCGATGCCGTCGCAGGTATCCACGAAGCCATCGAGGTGCAGGGCGCCGCTGATTATTACCAGAAAGACAATTAGAAGTCCGTTGACTACCGCCCGGGGCAGGAAAAGGCCCAGCAGCAGGTTTATCCCGACCAGAATAAGCCCGATTAGCAGTCCGACCACGGGGAAATAAGCCGTGGAGCGTCCCATTTCCTCCGGTCTGTCCTGTTGCCTGAAGGGCAGGGGGATAATGGTCAGAAACCTCAGGGCGGTAAAGAAACTCAACTGTCCTGCTCGCTCCCTTCGGATACTCCGGCTTCGGCAAAGGTAGACATTTCAGCCAGGACTTTGCAGGCTGTTTCACTTAAGAATATGCCCAGGGCGGCGCCGGTGCCTTCTCCCAGACGCATACCCAGGTCGAGCAGGGGACTGAGTCCCAGGTGCTCGAGCATTATTTTGTGTCCGCCCTCGGCGGAAAGATGGGCAGCGATAAGGCAGCTCTTCAACTGCGGAGCCAGTGAGGTGGCAATAAGGGCGGCGGCTCCGGAGATAAAGCCGTCGATAACCACTGGGATGCGCTGGGCGGCTGCTGCCAGCATTACTCCGGCAAGTCCCCCGATTTCAAAGCCGCCCACTTTTGCCAGCACCTCCAGCGGCTTCTCCGGGTCGGGGCTGTTCACCGTCAGGGCTTTATTGACTATAGTTACCTTGTGTGCCAGTTGCTCGTCGGTTATGCCGGTGCCTCTGCCGGTTACCTCGTTTGCCGGTTTTCCCGTCATAACGCTGCAAATGGCGGAGCTTGAGGTGGTATTGCCGATGCCCATATCGCCGGTGCCGACTATATCCAGGCCTTTGGCTACCTCGTTATTGGTAATTTGAATCCCGGTCTCGATTGCTTTGACCGCCTGCTCTCCGGTCATTGCCGGACCTTTTGTTATATTACCCGTGCCGGGGGCGACTTTTCTGGAGATAAGTTGGGGATGGGCTTCGAGCTTGCCGGCTACTCCCATATCAACGATGATAATACGGGCTCCTATCCGGCGGCCGATGACATTGATTCCGGCGCCGCCGCGAAGGAAATTGTCCACCATCTGGGCGGTAACTTCCTGCGGCCAGTTGCCGACTCCCTCAGCCACCACTCCGTGGTCTCCGGCCATGGTAATAATAGCTTTGTGTTTGATATGCGGTAGGGGCTGCCCCTGAATACCGGCCAGTTGGACGGAAAGCTCCTCCAGCCTGCCCAGGCTGCCCTGGGGTTTCGTCAGAATGTCCTGTCTTGCCCGTGCTTCCGCCATAGCTTTTTCGTCCAGGGGCTTGATTGATTTAATCGTATCGGATAACAGTCCTGTCATAATTATCTCCTGTCGATTCCCTTCTTCAGTATGTCATAGACCAGGGCCATATTCAGGCTGCTGCGCACCAGTTCAGCCAGTTTATCATACTCGGTATCCTTTTCGGATGCCGTCGTATGCTGCACTTCGGGCAGTCCGCTACGGCGGCGCAGGGAGTTAAGCAGCTTATGCCTGAAGCCGGAGTTGTGAAACAGACCGTGCATATAGCTTCCCAGCACCGTGCCCTGAGCGTTGAGGGCGCCGTCGAAATAGTCGACTTCACCATCCGGCGTTTCATTAACGTGAAAGGCGCCGGTGCTTTCATCGGTGCCGGTCTGTCCCATGTGTATCTCGTATCCCACCAGTTCTTCGTCGCCTGTCCCTTCGAGCAGTCCCCGGTCGGCTACCACCTTTGCTTTAACCTGGACGGTGGACTTCCGGGGAAGGAAAGTGGTTACCACATTGAGGAGTCCCAGTCCCGGGATTTCTTTCTCTGTTGATTCGACGCCTTCGGGGTCGTGAATGCTCTTTCCCAGCATCTGGTAGCCGCCGCAGATGCCGATTACCGGTTTACCTTCTCCCGCCTGCCTGATTATTTCTTCCGCCAGACCCGACTGCCTCAGGTAGGCGAGGTCCCGGATGGTGTTCTTCGTCCCCGGCAGGATAATAAGGTCGGGACTGCCCAGCCCGGCGGAGTCGGTTATATAGCGCACCCGGCAGCCTTCTTCTTCAAGCGGGTCGAAATCATCGTAGTTGGAGATGCGGGGGAGGCGGATAAC
>CAZOUZ010000087.1:0-3684 GCA_964583115.1 uncultured Dehalococcoidales bacterium | reverse complement strand
CTTCTTCAAGCGGGTCGAAATCATCGTAGTTGGAGATGCGGGGGAGGCGGATAACGGCGACGTCCAGTCCTGCCGCTGCCGGGTTATCCTGTCTCTCGTCAAGGTAAACGGAGTCCTCCTGGGCGATACGGATATCCCGGAAATAAGGCACCACCCCGATAACCGGCTTTAACGTCCTGTTCTCAAGGAAATCAATAGCAGGTTGAAAGAGTCCGATATCGCCGCGGAACTTGTTGATAATAAAACCCTTGACGTAGTTGCGCTCCTCTTCATCCAGCAGCTCGAGGGTGCCGACAAGCGAAGCCATTACTCCGCCCCGGTCGATATCTCCCACCAGCAGCACCGGCGCTTCGGCCATTCTGGCTATCCGCATATTGGTGATTTCTCTTTCCTTGAGGTTTATCTCCGCCGGACTACCGGCGCCTTCGATGATGACGATGTCATAAGCTGAACTGAGGCGGTTGAATGATTCCTTCACCGTTTTCAGCAATTCCGAGGTATATTTGTAATATTCCCTTGCCGATATGGTCTTGAACAGCTTGCCCAGAACGATTACCTGTGACCTGGAGTCCGCCTCCGGCTTGAGGAGCACCGGGTTCATATCCACGACAGGTTCGATTCCGGCAGCCTCCGCCTGCACCACCTGTGCCCTGCCTATCTCTCCCCCTTCTCTGGTGACGAAGGAGTTAAGCGCCATATTCTGTGATTTGAAGGGGGCCGCGGAGAAGCCGTCCTGCCTGAAGATACGGCATAGTGCCGTCACCAGCACGCTTTTTCCCGCCGAGGATGCCGTTCCCTGTATCATCAAGGTCTTGGCTGTCATATCGTTCAGTAACTCCCCATCGTTTCGATAGCTTTAATCAGCTTTTTACATTCGGGCATAGTGCGGGCGGCGATGCGGATGTAACCGGGCAGGCCGAATGAGGTGCAGTCGCGTACCATTATCCCCTGTTTCAGCAGGGCGGCGCGGAAGTCTCCGGCGCGGGCTACTTTGACCAGGAAGAAGTTGGTGTCCGATGGCACCAGCGTGAAACCCAGCCGGACGAGTTCATCGACCAGGAACTTCTTTGTTTTTCTTATTTCTCTCCGTGAGTTCTCGAGGTAATCGGTGCCGTTAAGGATGATTTTGCCGACTTCCTGGGCTACGGCGTTAATATTCCACGGCGGGCGCACCAGCCGGAGGGTGTCTATTATCTCTTTATGGGCAACGGCGTAGCCGAGGCGCAGTCCGGTCAGGGCGTGGTCCTTGGTCATCGAGCGGATGATAACCAGGTTTTTCCGTTCAATCAGGTCGAGAGAGTGCCAGATTTCGTCGACGAAGTTGACATAAGCTTCGTCCAGGATAATAAGGGTCTCATCACCGGCGTCCAGGATGCTTTCGATTTCATTCCGGCCCAGGTATCTGCCGGTGGGATTGTTCGGATTGCAGATAAATACTCCCCTGGGACGGCTGCTTTTGATAATGTCGACCGTTTCCTCTATCCGGTGGGAGAAGTTATCTCCTTCTTTTCCCCACTGGCTGATTACCTCCGCTCCCATAATCTGACAGCCGACCCTGTATTCGCCGAAGGTCGGCTCAAGAATCAGCACCGGGTCTTCCTGTCTGAAGTATGCCAGGGCGATAAGGCGGATAAGCTCCATGGCGCCGCTGCCTGCCAGTATGTTATCTGCCGGCACTCCGAGCTTTACCGAGAGGCACTCTCTGAATTCGGTCGATTCCGAATCGGGGTAGCGGTTAACGACAATGGTATCGGCGGCTTTCTTTACCTCCGCCGGAGGCGCAAAGGGGTTGGAGCAGACGCTGAAGTCGATGACCTCACCGGGAGTAAGTCCCAGCGATTTCAGTTCCGCCTGGTCCGGTCCGCCGTGGGGCGAAGGCACCAGTTTCTCTATTTCAGGTCTAGGCCGTAAGGACAAGGTAAGTACCTCCTGCCGTAAAACATACTACCACCCAGGCCAGGGCTGTTATCTGCGCAAGCTGTAATGAGGCGTCGATTGTCTCCGGGATAAGGGGAGTCCCTGCTTTGCCCAGCGTATAGTGCCCCTCTTTTTGAAGCTGCACATCGAGCGCCCCGGCGACTGCCGCAATAGTCCAGCCGGCGTTGGGGCTTTCCGTCTTCGAGTGGTCGCTGAGGACAACCTGCCAGGGAGCCCGGGCGCCTCTTCCCGTTGCAAAGCTGGCTAAAACAAGGAGCAGCGCCGTCAGACGGGCGGGCAGGTAATTGAGGAAATCGTCCAGTTTGCTGGCGAACTTCCCCAGGTACTCATATTTGCCGTGATAGCCTATCATCGAGTCCAGGGTATTGACCGCCCGGTAAGCGACTGCTCCGGGGATACCGAAGAAAAGAAAATAGAACAGGGGAGCGACAAAGCTGTCACAGATGCTTTCCGCCACCGACTCCACGGCGGCCGATACCAGCAGCGGCTGTGACAGGTTATCGGTGTCGCGGCTGACCAGCGAGCGCAGCTCGTGGTTGAGTTCATCCCTTTTTTCGCTCAGCAGGAAACTTTTTACCCTGAGAGCCACATTTCTTAGTTCTTTCAGGGAAAAAGTGGACTTTAAAAGTAAGGCGCCGATGATAACGTATACCGCCGGATGAAGAATCTCCGAGTAATAGAGGATGAAAAAGGCGGCGGCGGTAAACAGCCCGGCAAGGAACAGAGTTATCACCATCCCATAGGCGAACTGTGCCGGACGGGACTTGCCGACATTTATCCTCTCCATAAGTGAAATGAGCTTGCCCATCCATACCACGGGGTGGATATAGCGCGGCGGCTCACCCAGTAACAAATCTATAACCAGAGCAATAAGTAATATTAATAAAGCATCCATTCTCTTTTCCGGACGGCTGGCTGCTAACGGCTCAGCAAAACGGGTAAAATAAAATCCCCCTGCCACCGGGACAAAGGGATGCTCATCATGTCTGTTAAACATGCTCTTACCCCCTTCCTCCGCGGAGGTCTAGGGCTGCCCGGAGACCGGCGTTCTGGCTTCCCCGATTATATCGGGGTCACAGCAGGCGGGACTGCGTTGGAATTTCACCAACTTGCTTTCCGGCTATATCTGGGTTTCGGAAATCTCCGGGGGCGGCTATTCTTTTTACGCTTCGATAATAAAAGAATTTTCTGAAAAAAGCAAGTGCCTGTCCCCGGCCGTTTGCATTGTACGGGAAAAGCCGGTTGAAATTACGGAGATAGCCTGAATTTCTGTCTATAAGAGGGTTGACCCTTAAATGCGATTTAGTGTATATTAAGTTGGAGGGAGTAATAAAAATTTATACTACGGCGGACTTCTTTAACAGGAGTCACCAAATATTTACTCCTGGGTCTTGGTGCGAACCTAACCCTGATATAGCCAAACCACTTTCAAGTGCTGAGATCGTTTGTCACTGCGATTGCGAATGCAGACCTTAACGGGTGAGTATGAGCGTGTAGTTTAGCCGGGAGGTTCTATCTTGGGGGAGAAAGTTACGGTTTCGGATGACAAGCCCAAGCCCGATGTTCTGATAGTAGGCGGTGGTATTGCCGGTATGCAGGCCGCTCTCGAAGTTGCCGATTCCGAGCACCAGGTACACCTGGTAGAGAGGTCGCCCACCGTCGGCGGGCGAATGCTTCAACTGGATAAGACGTTCCCCACCATGGACTGCGCTTCCTGTATCGGTACTCCCAAGATGAGCCAGGTCG
>CAZOUZ010000086.1:5077-7943 GCA_964583115.1 uncultured Dehalococcoidales bacterium | reverse complement strand
GCTCCGGCGACAACCTTACCTGGAAGCTGGCGATAGTAAACAGGCATAAGGGGTAAATGCATTTCACAGGAAATGTAGTTGCTTGATAGGGGGCTTGAAGCCCCCTATTAGCTTTTCCAGAGGCCTTGTCTTAAGTGTCATTCTGAGCCCCGATGGAATCGGGACGATGGAATCGGGACGATGGAATCGGGACGATGGAATCGGGATGACGAAGAATCTCTGGGTGGGGCAATTGATGGCACTCCCCTTCCCCGAGACCTACGCTCAGGGTGACAACGAGCTGAGATATTAAAGACCTTCGTCGGGTTTAGTCGAGGGAATCTATTCTCCTGTTTCGGCGGCGCTTTCCTCTACGCTCTCTGGTTTCTCCTCAGCCCTGAACCACCGTGTCTTAAAAGCCAGCAGGGGGATAGTGATGATTAAGGTGATTATTCCTATCACCTGCGCCTGGTGCAGTCCGAAGAGAAACGGGGTTCCTTCACGTAAGAAGTCGATGCCCAGTCGCCATACTGCGTAGAAAGACAGGTAGGTAATAAACAATGAGCCGTCCGGTCTGAGTTTGTCCTTTAACAGCATGATGACGGTAAAAATTATCGCTAGGTAGATAATCTCGTATGGCTGGGTCGGGTGGACGGCTATTCCGATGGGACCGAGGCTTTCGGGGTGAGTATAGACGATTGCCCAGGGCAGAGAGCAGGCGCTGCCGTAGCAGCAGCCGTTTATGGTGCAGCCCACTCTTCCTATCATCTGGGCGATTATCAGCCCCGGCGCTATCAGGTCGGCTAAATAACCGAACTTGAATTTGCCGAATTTACTGTAAATCCATACTCCCAGGGCAGCTCCGAGGATAGCGCCGTAGATTGTCAGTCCGCTGCCGCCGATAATCTCTCCCGGGTTCTGGCTGTAGTAGCTCCAGAGGTCTAAAACATGGAGCAGCCTCGATACTATTACCCCGGACGGGATGCCGATAAGGGCTGCCATAAAGAGGGTATCCATGGAGATTCGGGCACCCCTCTTTATCTGCCACGCCACCCAGATGATTAGCGCCAGGATGGCCAGGGCGACCATAATTCCGTACCATCTGACGGTCAGGAAAGCGACCGGGTTTATGCTTATCTCAATCATATCAGGGGATTTTCCTGAGAAGTTTTGTTTTTTCTTTTTTGGAGATATTTTTTAATTGCGCCGCCTATTATAGCACCTATAATCCCCCCGGCGATAGCCCCGCCGACAAGGATTAAGAAACCGAAGAAAGACCCGATAATACCGCCGGCAATAAAGCCGACTACCATGCCGATGACGACATAAATATCCCCGGGCTGTTTCCCCGGCGGCAAGTCCGGGTCGTTTTTCCCCCTGTTCTGAAACCGTATTTCCGCTTCGAGCCGCCTGGTTTCCATATCGCCGGGGTTAAAGCCCCAGGCGAAGCTTATGGAATTGCTAATATTTCTGCCGACATAGCTGTATTCATTATTCATTTCTACGTCCTCCTGGTGCGGATTTTAACCTGACCGCTCTCAAGGGTTTTCAAAAGGTCTGTATACCAGAGTATCTCCTTTTGAAGTGAATATCTCAAGCTGTTCCGTGGTAAGCCGGTAGTTGGCGCCCCACATTATGATGTCGGTATAGCGAAGCGCCTGGCTCTCGAGTTCCCGGGAAAGCTCGCCGTCCCTTTTGGTCCTCATTCCCCATCTTATATCATCACCGCTGGCTGTGTAGGGAAGCATATAGTCGAAACAGCCGGCGCGCCCGGAGGCTTCGCTGTCGCTATCAAAGTTAAGGGTAATAGATAAGCCTTCAATAACGGGGTCTCCGTTCATCGAGACAAGCTGCCATCTCGTGCCGACAAGGTCGGCAGGGTCCATAGAGTATTCCGGTAGCCTTTCAAATACGAGCAGCTTCTTGTTTCCGGGACCGTAAATCTCCAGTTTGTTGTCGGTAACGCTATAGCGGGCGGCGCTGCTGAGGTTTTCGAGATATTCCTGCTCCTGTTCCAGCACTCCTTCCGGAGAAGGACATCCCAGCAAAGTCATCTGGAGCATCTGTATTTTCAGTACATCGGTTTCTTCTGTCGAGTATTCCGCTCCGTAGGTATTGCAGCCGGCAGACCCCTGCACAGACCCGTTACGGAAGTACAGGCTGATATGGGAACCTGCAATGAGCTCTTTTTCGTTGATTTCAATCAACGACCATCGAGAGCCGTCAAGCTCGGGAGTGGATTGTGCTTCTTCCTCGCTGCAACTGCAAGCGACTATCCCGGGAATGCAAAGCAGCGCAAAAAGGACTGCGATTGGTGTGATTAATTTTTTCATTCTTCACCTCTCGCTACTTCTTTAACAATCAGTTTGGTATTGTAACATTCGCCCGGCATTTCCTCGAGAAGCTGCCTGGAGATTTCTGTTTGGATCCCGCCGATTCTCCTGCCTTTGAAAATCACATATTCTCCATCACGTACCACCAGTTGTCCTTCACCGTCGATAATCTCCAGCGCACCGTCCGTTACCCTTGCCTGGAAGTCGGACGGCCAGATAGGTGTGTATAAACCCACACCTTTATTCTCCTCCGGCCTGGCGTCGATACGGATATAAGGACAGTCCGGCAGGCGCTCGCTATCATAGCTGGCTATCAGCTTGCCGGTGACGGTTACTTTCGTACCTATACCGGTTAATTCTTCCAGCGGAGGTTTTTTCTTCATAAAGAAGTAGTCGTGGTCGCCGTAGCTGATGAGTTCGAGGCTGAAAAGGTCGGACGAGAGGTCCAGATTGAGCCTTGTTCCCTGTCCCTGCATCCAGAAAGGGCCCTCGATGTCCGGCGGAATACCCTCTGTCAGCATCAGGTTGTTCGGCTTGAAATTGCCGCCGCCCAT
>CAZOUZ010000086.1:0-4977 GCA_964583115.1 uncultured Dehalococcoidales bacterium | reverse complement strand
GGCTTGAAGAACTGAACAACGCTGACATTGTCGGGAAGCTCCACGCCTGCCTCTTCCAGCGCGATGCCGAACGCCAGGATATCGGTTACACGCACCTCGACACGGTTTTTCTCGGTGTTTATAACGGTATCGGCGGGGAAGTCCACTTTGTCCAGAAGCTGCTCTGTTTCCTGCTGTATCGCCTGGAGTTCTTCATAGGTAGGCTCACAGGCAGGCAACACCAGTGTTAACGCTGCTGCCATTATCAGCGCGGCAATAATAATCAGCTTTCTCATTTTAAAAAACGCCTATCAGCGCCGTGTAGCCGAACGCCAGCGCCAGGTAGGCGACGTTGGCAATCAGACTGACCACGATAAATGCCTTCACTGCCTGCCCTTCGGTGACATTAAAATTTTTCCACTGCTTCTTGAGGATGAATATGATGCCGGGTGTGGCAATTAGTAATGGTATTATAACAATGATTATTAATATCAGTAAGGCTATAATCCAGATTGGCCAAAAATTTCCTGAAATCAGGAAAAGTATGCCGACTATGGATGCAACACCCAGGATAAGAACTGCGTTTATTGCTGGGTGGATGAGAGCATCCCGCCACAGTTTGGAGCTACGCCAGCTATACTCCGCTCCCGCCATACGCGGCATAATGTAGCGCCAGGTGGTTACCCACATTGCCAGCGCCAGTAGCAGCCCGATAATCAGGTTCGGTACTGTTCCCCATCCGACCAGCACCCGCCGTAAAGCAGTGAGAAATCCGCCCGAGGCACCGACTGTAATAACGATATCATCTGCCGAGTTGCTTTTGGCATAGGTAGCCCGCCAGATACGCCCGAAGCTGCCGTTTGCCTCATCAATTGCGTAGGCGGGGATACGTAAATAGATAATATTGGGCCGTGGGCGACCGAATAATTCCCGGGTGAAACCAGAGTGTTCGGCGCCCAGCTCCGGGTACTGCATGGTGAAGTCTATACCGGGTGGAGCAACCACGTAAACGCGGGTCATCTCTATAGGCTGGGCCCATGATGAACCGGTGCCCAGCGGATAAGAGTAAGCGGCGGTGGCGGACTGCGGGGTCAGCGATGTCGTCCAGGAAAGGTGAATACCCGGCTGCCCGAACGGGGTGCCGGAGCCTTCGCCGCCTGAGAGCGGCGGCTGGGTCTGGAGGGTAACTATGGCAATCCGCTGTCCCCTCAGCCGGGACAGGGTTTCCTTTACCGACGGGTCGAGTCCGGTGGTATTTATAAGCGCGTCCAGGCTGGTGTCTTTATCCAGCCCGTAGATATCTACCTTTGAACTTTCCGTCTCGTAGCTCGCTTCGGGTGCCTCCGCCTGGGCGCAGCCGCTCAGCAATATCGGGTACCAGGCTATCAGCATCCAGCCGCCGTTGATAACTACCGATGCCGGCAGCATAGACAGGCGTACATTCCGCTTGTTATGCACCTCATCACGCAGGGCCTGGTCTAGCTCCTCGGTAAGTTCCCGGTCGAAGTCCAGGGATGTCTTCTCAATCACGCTGAAATCGGACGCTTCTGCTCCCAGCGGGACGAAGAAAACTACCTCATGCGACTGCCCGCTGTTGTCCAGCATCGAGACGAACAGGTCTATAAAGGCGGTATCATTGTCTTTCAGGGTGATAACAGCGGTCTGCTGCCCTTCCTTAAGCTGTCCCCACAGTTCAGGGTCGGTAAGGATAGGTCCGCCGTCCGCCTTAGCGTGTGATGGGGGGACAAGCAGGGAGCCGGTAATCAGGAGAATAGTAGCCAGAGATAACCTGAACAGCGCATTTCGCATCTTACTTACTCCTTTATATAGTTTCATTTTGCCTGTCATTTTCTATAAATCCTCAGGGGACTTCTGCTTTTGCATTTTCCGGGTCGGAGATGAATACCGTCTTCACCCTGGCTACTTCATCTCCGAGTATGGCTCTAACGGTTATAACGCCGTTTTTCTCGGAAAGTTGTATCCGGGCGGAAAAATAACCGTTTTCGGATACCTCGGCGGTGGTGTCATTCACCGTTACTGTGGCTTCAGGGTTGGAGACTCTGCCAGTGACGGTTAGCGGCGTGGTAGTGTAGTCGATACCGGCTTCTGGCTGCGGCTGGTCGACGCTGACTGTCAGCGGCCCGTTACCGGATATCGGCGGGCTCTCCCGGCAGCCGACTGCCGGTGTCACCGGCAAGAGGGTCGCCAGGACTGCAACGTACAGAACGACCTTCTTTAGCACTGTTTACTCCCCCCGCCTTTCTACTGATTTATCAACCCTTTCAGGAGTACCCTGGCTGCTTCTTTATCCAGTGGTTTATTATTATTACCACATTTCGGCGATTGAATACAGCTAGGGCAGCCGTCCTCACAGGGGCAGTCGTTAATGGCGTCGAGCGTCGCCTGCCAGAGCTGCTCTATAAGCTCGAAACCTTTTTCGGCGATGCCGATGCCGCCGGGATAGGCGTCATAAATAAATATCTGGGCGTTCCCGGTGTCCGGGTGAAGGGGCGTGGAGACGCCGCCGATGTCGTTGCGGTCGCAGAGGGTAAACAGGGGGAGCATAGATATTGCGGCGTGCTCGGCGGCGTGCAGACCGCCGGCAAAGTCCAGTCCTGCCTTGTCCACTTTCGCCGCCGCCTCGGGCGGCAGGTCGAACCATAGAGAAACGGTGGGAAATTTCAGGGTCGGCAGGTCGAGCGGCTCCTCGCCGATTACCTCGTCGGTGTACTGCGCTTTCTTCTTGAAACCGACCACGTCGTTGGTAACCTCCACCTCGCCCAGGTAGACCTTCACCTTCCCGCTGCTCCGGCTGCGGATTTGCCTGATAATGCGTATGTCCTGGACTTCCTTGGTCATGGTGTAATAGCTGGCGTTTGTCGGCGCCGCATAGGCGGTGTGCTCGGCGAGGTCGAGCCTGGTGATAATGTAGGACTCTCCCTGGTGAAGGTAAATTGCGCCGGGGTGTATCTGGAAGAAAGCGACGCTTGCTTCTACGGTCTCCAGCATCGAGCCGGTGGAGGTGTCGATGACGATGTAGTTCTCCCCGGAGGTGGAGCGTATGTTGATTGCCTGTGCCGGATAGGAAATAGAAGGTGAAAGATACCATTTCCGGCGCCGCTCCCGGAGCAGCCCTTCTCCTTCCAGTTCTTCCCTTTCCCGGGTAAAGAGAGGCCCGAAGTAGCTTTCGTCTTCACCGGTCAGGGGCAGTTCCCAGGCGGCGCAGAGCAGGTGTCCTCTCAGGATATAGTGATTGTCCGGGTTGACCAGGGCATTCTCCACGCTCTTCTGGAAAAACGCTTCGGGATGGTGCATAAAATACTGGTCGAGAGGATTGTCCCAGCCGATAAGGAAGCTGATGGACTGCTCTTTGCCGCGTCCGCTCCTGCCCGCCTGCTGCCAGGTGCTGGCGATGCTCCCCGGATAGCCGTTGAGCACCGTCGCGTCCAGTCCGCCGATATCAATGCCTAACTCCAGAGCGACGGTAGCCACCACTCCGAGGAGTTGGCCGCTGAAAAGTTCCCTCTCTATCTGGCGCCGTTCCTGCGGGAGATATCCGGCGCGGTAGGCTTTAATGCGTTCTGCCAGGCGCGGGCTGTCTTCGGCCAACCTGTCCCGTGAGTAAACGTAGATAAGCTCGGTTACGCGGCGGGTACGGGCGAATGCCAGGGTGCGTATTTCCTGGCTTACAAGTTCGGTGAACAGGTTGGTCGCTTCGCTGTTGGCGCTGCGCCGGGTGCTTTTGGTCTTATCAATGATAGGTGGCTCCCAGAAAGCAAATTCTTTTCCCCCGTGAGGAGAGCCGTCATTATCAACCACGGTGAATGGCAGTCCGGTAAGCCTTTCGGCATGCTCGCCGGGGTTGGCTATGGTGGCGGAGCAGCAGATAAACACGGGATTCGAGCCGTACAGGCTGCACAGGCGGCGCAGGCGGCGCAGAACGCCGCCGACATGGGAGCCGAAAACGCCGCGATAGATATGGGCTTCATCGATTACAACGTATTTCAGACTGCGCAGCGTTCTCGCCCAGGTGCGGTGGTTGGGCATAATGCCGACGTGTAGCATATCGGGGTTGGTAAGGATAACCCTTGCCCGTTTTCTTATCTCGGCCCGCTCGGGCTGGGGCGTGTCGCCGTCGAAGGTGGAGAATTCCTGCGCCCTGAACAGGCCTGGAGAAAACGTCTCTCTCAGCACGCGCAACTGGTCCTGGGCAAGGGCTTTGGTCGGGAAGAGGTAGATGGCGCGGCTGTCGGGTTCGGCAAGCAGGGTCTCGGCTACGGCGATATTGTAGCAGAGGCTCTTGCCGCTGGCGCTCGAAGTCGCCACCATCACGTTTCTGCCCTGCCGGGTGTTGTTCACCGCTTCGGCCTGGTGAGTATAGAGTGAAGCTATGCCCTGCTTTATCAGGCAGTCCCGGAGGGCAGCCGGCAGAGGCTCGTCGAGTTCCGCATACTGCGCCCCCCGGGGCCTGATGTGCTCGACGTGGGCAATCTGGTTGTTATAGGTATCCAGGGACTGGAGATAGTTGAGGAAAGCCGATGTGTCCATTCCGACCCTTTCTAAAATTATCCGGGGGAGATTCGGTAAGGTTAAATATCAAAAAACGGCATAATCTCGATATGGTAATCGAGTACCTCTACGTCAAAACGGGGGTCGGAAATAAAGTTGACTGCCTTTGAAAGGACTTCGTTGGCGTGCCGTTTGTCATTGCTGACGCAGGAGATGCCGAGAGTGGCTACCTGCCAGAGGTCGTTATCGTCTATTTCGGCGACAGAGATGTTGAATTTATTTGACAACCGCGAGGTCATGGATTTAAGGACCCTTCTCTTGTCTTTAAGGGACCCGTTCTCCGGTATACGAAGTCTGATATGACAAACACCAACGTGCATAGCCTCTATCCGGTTTCAAATATACACTCTGCCGGTAGTAAGGTCAAGATTTTTAAGAACCCCCGTCCCCCTATTATACCTGTTCCCACCCGCTTGCCTCCGCCCCGAT
>CAZOUZ010000085.1:0-8026 GCA_964583115.1 uncultured Dehalococcoidales bacterium | reverse complement strand
TGGGTGACTAATAAATAGGCCACAGGTACGGAGTTACCTCGGGGTGCGGGAGGAACCGAATTCTCCCACACCCCCTCTTCATATATACAGCCGATTGCCCTGCCTGCTGCGGCCTGTGATATAATTTTGTTGTATGAAAGTCCTTGGTATCGAGACATCCTGCGATGAGACAGCCGCCGCGGTAATCGAGGACGGGACCATAATTCTGTCCGACCAGGTCGCCTCGCAGGTGGAAATCCACGCCCGCTACGGTGGAATCGTCCCCGAGGTAGCCTCCCGCCAGCATATCCTGGCAATTATCCCCGTCATCGAGCAGGCGATGACCGGCGCCGACGTTACCTGGAGCGACCTTGACGGCATCGCCGTTACTTTCGGCCCCGGGCTTGCCGGTTCGTTACTGGTAGGAGTTAACGCCGCCAAGTCGATTTCCCTGGCTCAGGGAATACCCCTTGTCGGTATCAACCACCTGGAAGGACATATCTACGCCAACTGGCTGGTCGAGGACAGCCCCGACGATACGGAGCTCTTTCCCCTGTTATGCCTGATTGTTTCCGGAGGGCACAGCGACCTGGTGCTGATGAAAGGACACGGGGACTACGTTTTGCTGGGAAGGACCCGGGATGATGCCGCCGGCGAAGCCTTCGATAAAGCAGCCCGGATTCTCGACCTCGGCTACCCCGGCGGTCCGGCTATCCAGCGGGCTGCGGAATCAGGCACCGCCTCTATCCGGCTGCCCCGCGCCTGGCTGAAGGGCACAAACGACTTCAGCTTCAGCGGCATAAAGACCGCCCTGCTGCGGCTCGTGGAGGCAGGCAAGGTCTCAAACAGGGCAGACGCCGCCGCCAGCTTCCAGGAAGCGGTGGTTGACGCTCTGGTGACAAAGACGGTAGCCGCCGCCGGAGAGTACGGCGTGAAAAATATCTTACTGGCCGGGGGAGTCGCCGCCAACGGCCTGCTGCGCCAGCGGCTTGTTGAAGATTCGCCCCTCCCCGTCCTGATTCCCCCCTTAAAACTGTGTACCGATAATGCCGCCATGATTGCCGCCTGCGGCTATTTTCGCTTCCGGGCCGGCAAAAAAGACGGCCCGGACTTAGACGTAGT
Organism: uncultured Dehalococcoidales bacterium; assembly: GCA_964583115.1. Lineage (GTDB taxonomy): Bacteria > Chloroflexota > Dehalococcoidia > Dehalococcoidales > UBA2162 > CAYVOV01. Next base: position 6,925 of record CAZOUZ010000085.1, on the reverse strand, counting down.
CCCGGGACTCAAACTTGCCTAGCGCGCAGTCTTCACACCTGCCCTGGGTGCACAGCTCATTATAGATATGTACCAGCCCCTGTTGCCTGGCAGCGGAGTCTACCAGGCCCCTGTTCAGCCCCAGTTGCTCCGTCATGTGTTTCTCCACGGAATTTACCGCCAGCCTGGGGTAGTGACGAAAAAGGTGCAGGGCTTTCCTTCCCAGTTCGGGCCGGGAGACGTATCCGCTCCAGGCAAAGGTAAAAGGCAGGAGGACATTCACTACGATATCAGCGGCTCGCCCGCTGCCAAGAGAGTTGACCCGCAACCCTCTCTCCAGCTTGTGGCAGCCACGGCTGACCGGTATGTCTCCTACCAGTCCGACCAGCCCTTCGAGCAGTCCCTTATCCCGGTAGCGGAGCAGCAGATAGCTCATTGCCACCAGGCGGCGAGGGGGTGAATTGTTCGGCCTGACCCTGAAAAGGTGCCAGTCTTCCGGAGACATCGGTCCCGTATAACGGGAAGAAGCCCGCGACCTCTCCGGCCTGCTGACCCGTTCGCTCTCCGAACCGTTTTCCGTGCACCCCCCTTTGTACCACTCCGAAAGCAGTCCCGCAGCCCCCAGCAGACTCCGCTGCTGGCGAACGAGATAGTCCTCACCCGTTATTTTGTCCCCCGCTGCCGATTCCAGGGTCTGTAGTGGCAGTCTGCGGGCTAATTCCAGAAACGGCAGTTTATTCCGGGAGTAGCCCAGGGCTCCCATTATCCCTTGATAAAGCGACTGGCCTGCCCTCATCCGGGCGAAATCTCTCTGAAACCCGGCAGCCTTGGCTAAAAACCGTTTTTCTCCGGCACTGTCCAGGAATTCCACCAGGGCGCTATTTTCCCGGCGCCGGAAAACTCCGGAACAGGGCACGTTTAAGTTACACGGAGAAGCCGTTAGTCCGCACCACCGGCTAACCGGAATATCGATATATTTTTCAAGAGCGAGGACAGGGACTTCCCGCCCGTTTTGAAGCCTGGTAGGCTTCTTCGCATTATTCCACATCACGACGTGCAGTATTACCCGGTTATAGGCTGAGTCCCGGTGATGCCCGTGTTCCTGCCAGCCGCTTGACCTTACATGTACCTCTATATCTCCTTTTGCTATCCCTTCACCGGTCAAGATAACCGCATCACGGAAATCGGCTCCCCTTCCATCATTAAGCCTTCCGGGGTAGATTATCTCTATCCACCTGCCGTCTTCAGTGACCAGCCGGCTTTTATCCAGCAACTGTCGCCGCCAGGCCCTTACAACCTGATTCTCCGACAAAGTATCCGCCAGCCTGCTCATCTCAAATCCCGATAAAGAGCAATACGCTCGACCCTGACAGTCTCTTCTCCGGCGGGCTTACCCGTGAAACCCGGCATTGCCAGGGCAATTATAATCAATCCGGCCGGTTAATGGATACACGTTACCGTGTATTATCCGGCCGGATAAAAGCGGCTTTCCCACCGCTCTTTCCTATCCAATCATAATACACGTTTCCGTGTAGGCTGTCAAGCTTTCCCGCTTTTTCCGGTCTCGTATTCGAATTCGGCTCTCTCGGCAACGATTGACAGAAGAGTGGATGAAGCCCCTCTGGGTCTATACAAGCCCAGCTCCCATTCGCTTATCGTCTGCTGTCGCGTGCCCAGTCTATCCGCCAGCTCACGCTGGGTTAGACCGAGGTGACGCCTTAAAGCCCGTATCTGCTCGCTATCCCACCCTTTCCGGTCCGCTCTGTATTTATCAGCCATGGACAGATACTACACGATTCTGTGTAAACCGTCAACGTTACCCCGTTTCTACCGGCATCCAGCCGGTCAGACCGTTATTACGGGAAACGCCCCTGTCATTACGAGGAGTCCCGATAAAATCGGGACGGCTAATCAAACCAGAAAAATATAAATGCCCATTCCTATAGATTGCTTCGCCCCGACAAAATCGGGGCCCGCAATAACACTATCTTAATTATTCCTTAACATTTTTATTCTAGTATTGATTGAATATAATAAATCATCGAAAATGAATCATCGAAATGGTATGATAGGTGGTAGCTCCTATTGACACATCGGTAGCAGTAGCTTTATTATAGGAAAAATGAAATACATTAAACCGTTACGCATACTCACTCTGGCTCTTGTCCTCTCCCTGATAGCAGCTTTACTGCCCTTGACGCCTGCCCTGGCGGCAGGAACTCTGTATGCTGATAAATCCAGTGGCGAAGTCGGTGAATATGTTGAGCTCTACGGCTCCGATTTCGTCCCCAGCTACACTTATGACTTCTACTTCTCCGACGAGAACGCCGTCGTCGGAGAAGAACTTGATACGGACGTTGACAATTACGAAGAGCTGGGGGTCAAAACAACCGATTTGAACGGTACCTTCGTCGGGTTTGATTTCCCCGTACCCAGTGAACTTACCGATGGCGACGACGATGTCAGGGTGCACGGCGGTAGCTACTATATATACGCTACCTATCACAACGATGAAGAAATACAAGCCAGACGTACTTTTACCGTTGAGTCGGTAGCCCTGATTACTATTGACCCGGATGATGGCACGGTCGGCACCGAGGTAGAGATTGACGGCGAGGGTTACGAAAGCGATGAGAGCATTACCGTAGAATACGACAGCAGTGAGGTAGACATAGAGAGCGGCGATGATGAGACCGACAGCGACGGAGAATTTAGCGGTACCCTGGTTATAATTCCGCCGAGCACTGCCGGTACCCACACCATAACCGTCATCGGCGACGATTCCGACCTTGAGGCTGAAGCCGAATTCACCGTCGAGCCGAAGATAACCATCTCTCCGGAATCGGGAGCAGCCGGCACTACCATAACTGTCGAAGGAACCGGTTTCGGCGATGAAGTGGACGTCATCATTACCTTTGGCGGCAGCGGCATAGATACAGCGGAGACGGACGATGAAGGCAGCTTTACCGCCGACTTTCCCGCGCCTACGAAAACAGCCGGCAGCTATACCATAGAGATAGAGGATGACGACGAAAATTTCGCCGATGCAGATTTCACAATAGCTAACACAGTTCTCAGCATCAGCCCCACCACCGGCACTGCGGGCACGCTCTTAACCATCAGCGGCAGCGGTTTCAAAACCAGCACGGCAATAACTATCACCTTTAACAGCGCCGCCATCCCCGGCACTTATACCAGCGATGCCAGCGGCAATCTTCCCGGTGATATCACTTATGAAGTGCCGGTACTTTCGGTCGGCGAATACGAGGTAATAGTCACTGACGGCAGCAATTCTGCCGGGAAAAAGTTTAAGATTACCACCAGCTCCGCAATAGTCCCGGCGACAAGCGTAACTGCACCGGGTAATGTCGGCAGCCAGATAACCGTCAACGGCAACGGTTTCGCACCTAGCGGGACAATGTTAGTCACCTATGACAGCAACCAGGTAGCTACGGCTATTGTTAAAACCAACGGCAGCTTTTCCATATCGTTTAACGCTCCGGTAAGTATCGGCGGAGAGCATACCATAGTTGCCACCGACGGCACCAACCCCCAGACTTTTCTCTTTTTTATGGAATCAACCCCACCGGCGATACCGCCGCCGCTGAAACCCGAAATGAATATTAAAGCGCCCGCGGAAGCCTACTTCGACTGGGAGGACGTTACCGACCCCAGCGGCGTAACCTACACCCTCCAGATTGCCACTTCCAATAGCTTCTCGCCGGACTCGATAGTGCTCGAGAAGGCAGGTCTTACCCAGTCCGAATACACTCTTACCAGAGAGGAAAGGCTGAACTCGGTAAGCAAAGACGCCCCCTACTACTGGCACATAAAAGCTATAGACGGCGCTTCCAACGAGAGCGATTGGACGGGCACCGGCGCATTCTACGTCGGCCTTTCCTTCGGCATATCCCAGCCGGTTATATATGTCATAATCGGGATATGCGCCGTCCTGCTGGCTGTATTCGCTTTCTGGATGGGCAGAAAGACCGCTTACTACTAGCCGCTAACCACCCGTCTGCCGGTATGAGAAGAAATTCCTTAGGTGGTCCTTCCTGTGTATTTACGAAAACCGGTACTGGCGGCCTAGGTGTCGGCATTGAGGATACGGATAATCCTGGTGCTGGCCCTGATAACCTCGAGCTTATCAACCTTCTCGATTGCTTGCTTGAGGTCACCCTCCCTGGCCAGATAGGTGGTCATCACCACCGGGACCAGCTTCTTTGTAGCCGATTCCTTCTGGATAACGGCGGCAATATTTATATTATGCTTCCAGAAGATATCGGTAATCTGGGCAAGAACGCCCGGCTGGTCAACCACGCTGAACCTCAGGTAGTAGCGCCTCTCGACATCTTCCGCGGAACCCAGAGATAAAGCCTCCGCCGAACCCGGCATCGGCAGCAGCCTGCCTTCGGCTATATCCAGCAGGTCCTTAATTACGGCATCGGCCGTCGGGTAAGTCCCCGCCCCCGGAGCCACCAGTCCCGAGACAACGCCGTACTCGTCCTCGAGCTCGGTGCCGTTATAGGCTCCATCTAGAGAGCCCAGCAGGGACATCCTGGGGACCATCGCCGGGTGCACGGCGACATCGAAAGCGCCGTCATCCTGCTCGATAACGCCGACCAGCTTCACCGAGTAGCCGAGCTCATCGGCATACTGGATATCCTGGAGGCTGATATCGCGGATGCCTTCGACGGGAAAAGGACCGGCGGAACGGTAGGAGTTACTGATGAGGCCGAGCATAATACGAATTTTGTTCTCGGTATCCTTACCATCTATATCATCGGAGGGGTCGGCCTCGGCATAGCCTTTTGCCTGGGCTCCCCTGAGGGCTTCCTCGAATCCCGTGCCTTCTCTTGCCATTGTGGAGAGTATGTAGTTGCTGGTGCCGTTGAGTATGGCATAAATCCTCTTGAATTTTTTCGCCGCCGTACCCGCCAGCCCCAGCTCATGAATCAACGAATGCCCGCCGACGAAACTTGCCCTGTAACCGATACGCCGGTCTAAATCCAGCACCTGCTTAAAAATGATCTCTCCTTCTTTAGCCAGCAGTTTCTTGTTGGCGGTAACCACGTCCTTGCCCTGCTTGAGGGCTTCCATCTGAATGCTCTTTGCCGGCTCGATACCGCCGATTAGCTCGACAATGATATCGGTCGCAGGGTCATTGACAACCTGACGCCAGTCAGTGGAAAGGTAGTCCGGCGGCAGCTCGACATTGCGCTTTGTCTCCAGGTCTACATCGCAGACCTTTACCAGCTCAAGACCGGCAATCCCTTTCTGGTAAAGAAGCTCGACAACGCCGGTGCCGATATTCCCCCAGCCGATAACGGCTATCTTCTTTTTCTCTGCCATAAAATGCTCCTCAGTTAAGCAAGTTAAGTCTAGCCAATATTATCGCTACGGGCAGGGAAGTGTCAAACCCCACTCCCCCTCGCCCCCCTCGGCTGGTAGCGGCCGGCGGCTTCGACGAGTAAAGCCAGGCTCATCAGGAAATCATCGTGCCCCTGCGAAGGGTCAACGTAGAAATTCATCGTCTGGCTGGGGTGGTACCGGCTCTTTGCTTTCTCCATCTCGGACCAGAACTCCTTGTACCCGGCCGAGCCGTCTCCTTTATAGACCTTCAGCCTGCCCGAGTTTACGGCGGCCAGCAGGTTGAAACCCAGCGCCGACTTCGACTGCCGGGTGAAGGTGAAGGGAATAACCGGCGAACCGAGCGCCTGCTTCAGGAAAGAGCTTACCGGCTGCCCGACCCCGGTAGCGTCAACCGCCACCCGCCGGCAGTGCCAGACATTCTTTAAAATATCGACCAGCTGGCTATAGAGCGCGGTGTGTTTTTTGCCCGTCCACCGGTAGTGCTCGACGACCCTTACCAGTGGCTGCTTCTGCATGCTATCGCTGGTTGAAAAATCGAGCTCGCCTATAGTCACCACCGTTGAGTCCTGGCGCGGCTTGATAGCCCTCAGCCTTTCTCCCTCCTCTTCCTCGGCTTCGCCGGCAAGGTCGATACCGGCAGCGTATATTTTTCCACTCTCAGGTCTATTTTTTCTATTATGCTCGCCCTGTAGCTGAGCTCTCTGCTGAGGAGAGAAAAATCCGCCGCCACCCCGGATTGGCAGGAGGCAGTATTGAGTCAGGAACAGCGGGTGGTTTTCCCCGAGGCGCTCCTTCTCCCCTTCCACATAGGCAAGGTAGTCCGGGTTATATTTCGCCACTTCCTGCCAGTCATAGCGGAAGCAGCGTCTTATGCCATCCTTTCTCTCCAGTTCGTAACCGGTCTGCTTCATCTCTTCAAGAAGAGTCGAGTCATCCCAGGTGGTGCCGTAGTGGACGGTGGTTACATTGGTGGTAGCCCCCATCGGCTTGAACTCCTTGGTGTATTTTTCCTTGCTGACATCCTGCGCTTCGTCGATTTCAAGGAGAATCTGGGCGGTGTGCCCGACGACGTTTGCCGATTCATCGGCGGACAGAAAGACAGCCCTGGCATTACCCAGCCGGATAATATAACCCAGCTCGGCTGTCCAGATACCGCCGAAGCCGGCATCGTTGAGCCTGTCTTTCAACCGGGTCATCGAGATTACCGTCTGCGGCTTAAAGGTCGGCGAGCACTTTATCAGGTCCCGCGACTCAGCTATATAGAGAGTCAGAAGCAGCATTTCGAGCTGGGCCGATAGTTCGTTCTTACCCCCCTGGCGGGCAATCTCGACACAGAAGGTAAGCCCTTTCCGGCAGAAGACGCTGTCCAGCACCGCCAGCGCTACTTCCCGCTGATAAGGACGTAATGTGTGTATTTGAGGACTATTTATTAACCTCACCTCCCCACTGATTTTATATAACCCATCCCCTTCAAAAGAGCCTTTCCTCAAATGTCATTCTGAGCCCCGGTGAAATCGGGACTCAGGGTGACACCGATATACCACTTTTAGGGCAAGGCCTTTTCAAGGAAAAG
>CAZOUZ010000084.1:4511-8064 GCA_964583115.1 uncultured Dehalococcoidales bacterium | reverse complement strand
CCGTTGGCGCTCAGGGCAATCAGCAGGGTCCTGGCGGTCCGGTAGTCGCCGTGCACCGATTGTAGATAGTCTTCCCGGCAGCCGGCGTGCAGGAAGATGCCGTCCCTCCGTGTCTTGGCGAACCAGTCTTCGGCGGCGAAAACTCCCTTCTTGTATTCGCCTATGTAGTTGCTGTTCCTGATTATCTTGACGTACCGTCCGTCATTGAACATGGCGAGTCTGATGGTGATGTCTTTTTCCGGCAGCGGTTTGCTCTTGTTGGCTTCAAACGCTTCGTCGGCGAAGAATATTATCTGGTAAGTCGGCTCTTTTACCTCTTCTCTCGGCGGCAGGAAAAGGTTTGCCCCGCCGTAGGCGACATGGGCGAAGCGCTCGGGAACGATTAGTCTTACCGTCGTGTCGCTGTAGGAATTGCCGACAATCCTGTCGATAAAAATCAACTTTTCTTTAGCCAGGGCCGTTTCGCACTGCTCCAGCAGTTTTATCTCTTCTTCTCCGAAGGGGGTGTCGACACTGTTGGCGGTGAACATTGCCGCCCGCGAAGTCGGCTCGCTCTCGGCGGTAAAGTTGTTGTATATCGTCCTCCTGATTCCCGGCGCCCCTGCTAAAATCTCTCTCAATACCGGTTCAGGAGGGTTATCGGCTAACCTGTTTTCCTCGACGGCTTTTTTTCTGATTCTGTCGGCAGTCTGGATAAACTGTTCTAGGTTAAACTCCGGCACTTTGCGTCTCCAAAAATTTTTTGCTGACCTTCTCCAGCTTTGATTACTCCATAGATTATAGCACATATTTTGTCCGGTTCGTATATGCTAAAATAGTCTTATGATTCGCCAGTGCCGGCAGAGCGACGCCGAAAGGATATACTTCATCATCAATGAGGCAGCCAGGGCTTATGAGGGGATTATCCCGGCTGACCGCTACCACCAGCCGTATATGCCAATGGACGAGCTAAAAGGCGAGATGGAGCGTATGACCTTCATCGGCTGGGAAGCGGACGGGGAGCTTGTCGGGGTGATGGGGCTTGAGCCGGTTAAGGATGTTACCCTTATCCGCCACGCCTACGTATTACCCGGGCGGCAGCAGGCGGGGATAGGCGGCAGGCTCCTCGACCATTTGAAGACTCTGGTTACCACTCCGAGACTGCTGGTGGGTACCTGGGCCGATTCTTACTGGGCGCTTGATTTCTACCGGAAGCACGGCTTTACCCTTCTGGCAGACAAGGACGAGCTGCTGGAAACCTACTGGGATATTCCCCGGCGCCAGGTTGAGACCTCGGTGGTGCTGGGTATTCAGATGTGAAGCGAATGTTTCCTGCGAATACAGCGTTCCGGCGAAACTACGGAAAAAAGTAAGGTAACGCCGGATTGAGACCCCGGTGGTGTCTGGAATAGTATACGGCGGCAGGATTTTACTCCTGTTGTCTGGTGATTTTCCGTCCCTTTCGGGTAAAGATTCCTAAAGCTCGGCTTCGAGAAGTGTCGTCGTATCCTGGACGCCCTGAACGCCGCGGACCTCGCTGACGATTATCTTTGTCAGCTCGAAGAGGGTCTTGGCTTCGGCAACAGCGAGAGCGTCCCACTGGCCGAAGACGAGTGTCACTTCCTGGATGCCGTGAGTGGCGCGAATCTGAGTGAGAGCGTCGGATTCCAGCCCGGGGACAAGCTTGATAAGCAGATAACCCTTTGCCATATACGAATATTATATCCGGGGGCGGTTTTGTTTAGCAAGTAAAGAAGCGGGATTTTTCGTTAACGATAATTATCATTTTATAAAACCCTGTTCCCGTTACGTTTATTTGCGAGGGACAAAGCCCCTCTTAAACTCCCGCTACTTGTATTTGAGGGGGCGAAGCCCTCTTAAACGCCTTCTCCCCACGCCCCGTCACCTTTATAGAGTTTTTGGAGTTTTACGGAGATTAGCTGGTTGGTTAAATTCTCTTTGCTTTTTGTATAGACCTTTATGTAGTTGGGGGTATAGCCGGACCAGGTATCGCCGGACTGTTGTTCCCACAATACGGGCATAGACCTGCCCAGAGACTGACGGGTATAGGATTCCTGGCATTCCCTGCCTAAAGCCCGTAGATTTTGATTTCGCTGCGTCTTAACGCTATCCTGCACCTGTCCTGCCATCCCGGCAGCTTCAGTTCCCGGACGCGGGGAGTAGGAAAAGACGTGGAGACGGGCGAAACCGGTCTTGCGGATAAAATCGCAGCTTTCTTCGAACTCCCGCCCGGTCTCTCCGGGGAAGCCGGCGATAACATCGGTGGTTATTGCCGCATCGGGCACCACCGTCCTGATAGAAGTTACCGCCTCATAATAATCGGCGGTGCTATAGCGCCGTTTCATCCGCCTGAGGACATTGTCGCTGCCGCTCTGCAGCGAGAGGTGAAAGTGAGGACACAGCCTGCCGTCCTGCCAGAGGTCAATCAACCCGGGAGTGATTTCACCGGGCTGAAGGGATGAGAGACGCAGTCTGGCAACAGCCGTTTCGGCTAAGATGCGTTCGAGCAAATGCTCAAGGTTAATACCATTGTAATTATAAGAGCCTATCTCGGTGCCGGTTAAGACCACTTCTTTAATGCCGCCGGACACCCTTTGCTTTACCTCGCTTATAATCCGGTCGGCGGGCAGGCTTTTCTCTCTTCCCCGCACCAGGGGAACGATGCAGTAGGAGCAGAAGTTATTGCAGCCGTCCTGGATTTTGATAAAGGAACGTGTCCTGAATGCAGGCTCGTAATCGGAGGCGGGGTCACTCTGAGCGGATGCCGGGCTGCTCAGGCAACCCGATTCCTCTAATAGACGGTATAAAAAGGGTTTTTCGTCGTTGTCGGCGACAAGGTTGACTCCTTCAATCTTAGCCAGCACTTCGGGCGCTCGCTTTGCGTAGCAGCCGGCGGCTACTATCGCGGCTCCGGGGTTCCGCCTGTGTGCCAGTCTCAGCAGGTGGCGTGATTTGGCATCGGCGGTGCGGGTAACGGTGCAGGTGTTCAGAATGTAGATATCGGCGTCCTCCGCCGGAGATACCAGTCTGTGTCCCGCATTGGCAAACTGCCTTGCCAGAAGCTCCGTCTCCGCCTGGTTAAGTTTGCAACCCAGTGTTTCAAAGGCGATTTTCATATTTTCAGGCTCGTCTTACCAGTATATCTCAACGCTTTCTACCACTCCCAGCGGTTCCCTACGGCAGCTTCCCAGTTCCTCGCTCTTTGTAGATATAGCGAATGCCTCGTTGATTATTTCCGTTCTCTGTATTTCCAGTTCCAGCTTTATCCGTTCAAGCTCGTTATGCATATCACGAAGCTCTGCGTATTCGACTTCGTCTTCGATTACCGTCCTGCCTCCGACCCGTAGTTCGTATTCCCTGGCTATCCGGTTATAGGCTTCCAGGGCGCCTTCATATTCTTTGGTTATGTTTTCCAGCGCCTCGAACCTTTCCCGCAGCCTGTCCCATTTGTAGGTATAGTCGAGATACACATCGTAATCAAAAGCGGACGGAATCTCAAGTCCGATAAAACCGCATTGCCTGCCGATTTGCACGTAGGCTTTCTTATCGTGAG
>CAZOUZ010000084.1:0-4411 GCA_964583115.1 uncultured Dehalococcoidales bacterium | reverse complement strand
AGTCCGATAAAACCGCATTGCCTGCCGATTTGCACGTAGGCTTTCTTATCGTGAGCATCGAAGCACCTGCTTTCTTCGATTATATATCCAGTTTCTTCATCAATAGCCGGAATTTCGATGACAGGGATGCCGCCGGTGCAGTCGATGAAGACGAGTCCCTGGTCTGTCGTTTCAAAGGCATTCAGGGCATGACCTTCGGAATCGTCTTCGAAGTCCAGCGCGACCCAGGCAGCCCTTATACCGGCTTTCTCGGCATTGTTGTGAAGCTCGGCGGCAAATTCGGAGCAGACCCTGATGCCGGGCAAATACTCATTTTTATCCGTGGTATCGGCTATCAGGAAACTTTTCAGCTCGTGCCAGGTCGGATTCCCGGCGCTTTCGTTATTCGTCAGGACCACCGGACTGTCGGGGCTGGCCCCGTAGTAGCCGGGCTGAATACCAGTATAAACGCTGAACCCTTCTTCGGTAACGGTTACCTCTCTGGGCTCACTTGCCTGTTTTAGCTGCTGTTTAAAAGTCTGGTAGTCGCAGCCTGCGAGCGGCAGGAAAACGGTAACAGTCACAAGAGATATGAGTAATTTAAATAAAAATTTATGGAAATTATCCATCACATATTTACCCGGTTAAATTGACTACCTCTTTTGAAATCCATTATACTAAGCTTGGTTTCCAGCTAGCAAACTCAGGAGGTCACCGTGTTAAATAGTCCCAATAACAGAGTAGTGGTAACGGGCGTAGGTTGTCTCACTCCGCTGGGTCTGGATATGGCCACTACCTGGGAAAATCTCATCGCCGGCAAGTCCGGTATCGATTTCATAACCCTCTTCGATGCTTCGTCCCTGCACACGAGGTTTGCCGGTGAGTTAAAGGGATTTGACCCTACTGACTATATCGGTCGCAAAGAAGTCCGCCGTATGGACCGGTTCGCCCAGATGTCGGTTGCCGCCAGCCTTCAGGCGGTTGAGCATTCTGGAATAGAAATCAATCACACCAACCAGGACCAGATTGGAATCATCGTCGGCACCGGTATCGGAGGCTTGACCACCCTGTTCGAGCAGGCAAAGGTGCTTGTGGAAAGCGGGCCGGACAAGGTGAGTCCGTTCCTTGTCCCGATGATGATATCCGATATGGCTGCGGCGCAGGTGTCAATAACCCTTGGAATAAAGGGACTAAACCTCTGTACAACTTCAGCTTGCTCGAGCAGTTCGGACGCCATAGGAGTAGCTTTCGAGCTCCTCAAGCGGGGTGATGCCAGCGCGGCGTTTACCGGCGGCAGCGAGGCGATAATCAACCTTCTCGGTATTTCCGCTTTCGGCGCCCTCAAGGCTATCTCAACCCGGAACGATGCCCCGCAGCAGGCTTCACGTCCTTTCGACGCCGAACGTGACGGTTTTGTAATCGGTGAAGGCGCCTGCATCCTTGTTCTGGAAACTCTAGAGCATGCCAGGCAGCGGGGGGCTAACATTCTGGCTGAGGTTATGGCTTATGGAGCCAGCGGCGATGCTTTTCATATTACCCAGCCGGCTGAAGATGGAAATGGCGCCATAAGAGCCCTGCGGCTGGCGCTGAATAAAGCGGGACTGGAGCCGGATGAGATTGACTATATCAACGCTCACGGCACCTCGACGCAGTTGAACGACAGGATGGAGACTACGGCGATAAAAGCCGTATTCGGTGACCACGCCTATAAAGTACCGATAAGCTCCACGAAATCGATGACCGGGCATCTTATCGGTGCTGCCGGGGCTGTTGAGGCGGCGGTGTGTATCTGGGCTATCCAGAACGGAATAGTACCGCCGACGATTAATCTTACTCACCCTGACCCTAGTTGTGACCTGGACTATGTGCCTAATGTTGCCCGCAAGGCTGAGGTTAATACTGCTCTGTCCAACTCCTTCGGTTTCGGTGGTCACAACTCGGTCTTGATTTTCCGAAAATATATTGAGGCGTAGGCTTGAGCCATAGCCGCTGGAATTTATTACCTGCAATTCCTGACGAACAGTTGAGCAACCTTCCGCGTTTCTCACGGCTGGTAGCTCAAATTCTCCATAATCGAGGCCTCACCGAGCCGTCCGAGCTTGAAAACTTCCTCGCTGCCGATGAAAGTCTATCGGGTGACCCGAATCTATTGTCCGGTATGCACCAGGCAGTAGCCAGGATTTACCGGGCCCTGCTCTCCGGTGAGAATATTGCCGTTTACGGCGATTTCGATGCCGACGGCATCACTGCTACCGCCCTGCTGGTCAAGGGACTGTCGCTCCTCGACTGCAAAGCTACTCCGTACATACCTCATCGTATGACCGAGGGATATGGTCTGAAAACGGCCGCCCTCGAGAAACTGCAACAGCAGGGTATCAGCCTGGTGGTGACCGTTGATTGCGGGATTACCGCTCTGGCTCAGGTGACGAAGGCTCAGAAAAAAGGGCTTGACGTAGTTGTTACCGACCATCATACCCCCGCGGCGGAGGTCCCGCCGGCAAGGGCGGTAATCAATCCCAAGCTGCCCGGCTCGAATTATCCCTTTATGGAGCTTGCCGGCGTCGGCGTAGCTCTCAAGCTGTTGCAGGCGCTTTTCCTGAGTCTCGGCAGGGAGCGGGAGCTGGATGGGCTTATCGACCTCGTCGCCGTGGGGACTGTGGCCGATATGGTCCCCCTGCTGGGCGAAAACAGGTACCTGGTCAAGCAGGGACTGGAACTGCTCAATACTTCCCCCCGCCTCGGCATCAGGGAAATGATAAACCAGTCGGGACTGAGTGACGGACGGCTTGACAGCGAAAGCATATCCTGGACGATAGCCCCGCTCCTGAACGCCGCCGGCAGGCTGGAACACGCTATGGGCAGCTACAAATTGCTGATGACGGACTCGCCGGAAGAGGCGCGAAGCCTGGCGCAGTGGCTGGGACAGAAAAACGCCGAGCGGCAGAGGTTGACCGTGAAGACTCTGGCTAAAGCCAGGGAACAGGTACTCACCCAGGGAGAATCGCCGGTCCTGATAGCCAGTGATGTTCAATATCCCGCCGGGATTATGGGGCTGGTTGCCGGCAGGCTGTCGGAGGAGTTTTACCGTCCGGTAATCGTTATCAGAGCCGGGGAAAGGATGAGCGGCGGTAGCTGCCGCAGCATCCCGGAGTTTGACATTATTAAAGCCCTCGAAAGGTGCAGCCACCTGCTGACCAACTTCGGCGGGCACGCGCGGGCGGCCGGACTCGGCCTGCGGACCGGCGACCTGCCCCGCTTCAGGCAGGAGCTTTTGGAGCTGGCGGCAGTCGAGCTGGAAGGGGTTGACCTCCGCCCGAAGGTGGATGTCGATGCTGAAGTTACCCTTGCCGAGCTTGCCGGGGATACTTACTCCGCAATCCAGCAGATGGCGCCCTTCGGACAGGGAAATCCCGCCCCGGTCTTTCTCAGCCGCCGGGTGGGGGTAGTCGAATGCCGCACAATGGGAAACGGAGACGACCACCTCAGGATGAAGCTGCAGCAGGGAGGCACGGTATGGGATGCGGTGGCTTTCGGCCTTGGTAAATACCTGAATGAGATATCCTCCACGATTGATATTGTCTACAGCATTGAAATCGACCGCTGGGGAGGAAAGGAAAATCTCAGGCTCAATATAGCGGACTTCGCTGCGAGTAGTTAGCCTCAAAAGCATAGTTTATTACTGCTGTGAATAAAAGGAGGAATTGTTGATGAATAATCCAAACGGGCCCTATCCGGGAAGGCAACTGTTTCTCGGTCTGACCGCCAGCGGAAAGCCGGCTTTCGCCTATCTTGTTACCGGCCGCAGCCCGGCAAGCCGGGAGAGAAAGGGTACTCCGGTTGAGAACGGCGTAATAATGGGTCCTATCGGTAATCAGCCTTACGACCCATTGAGACACTACACGGGCGTGAAGTATGACAATGATATCGGGCTGCTGGTTGTCAGCAACGGTATTCAGACGGAAGCCATATTCGAAACTTACAAGCTTCTTTACCACACCGATTCGCCGCTGGAGCAGGTCTTTATGGAAACGATAATGACCGGCGCCCGCTACGAGCCGGACAGCCTCCACACTCCCAGGATTGCCGGCGTTGTGGTCAGTCCTGCCGGTGAAGCTGACCCGGTGTATATCCTCGGCATAATAACGGATAAACCTCCGGCCAATACTTACCGGATTACACCGGGACCGGGCACTCTTACCGGTATCTCGACCTACAGCGGCGACCTCGCTAATCCCGAAGCTTTTGACGTGAAAGGCAAACTTCCGGTGGTAGAATTTAAGGGAGAGACCCCGGAAGAAATTGCCGACTACATATACGGCATATCGGAGGCGTCTCATCAGGGTGACGATATAAGAGTGTGCGCCATCGGCGGCGTGCGCTCCGGCGACAACCTTACCTGGAAGCTGGCGATAGTAAACAGGCATAAGGGGTA
>CAZOUZ010000083.1:684-8070 GCA_964583115.1 uncultured Dehalococcoidales bacterium | reverse complement strand
AGGCGCCGTCGTAGGCAAAGCCCTCTATACCGGAGACATCGACCTCAAAAAGGCGCTGGCCGCGGTCGGGTAAGGGGTTACAGAGGACAGACCGGGCGGCAGGTTATAAACATTACGTTCTTGTGTTATCGGGTTTCCTTTCCACGTTCCCTGGTAAGGTAAAGAATGAGGTCATCATCCACCGGCACTTGTTGACCGGGTTTGACATGTTGCCCTTTGTAGGATATTCCCAGTCCGTCCGGGACATAACCTCGCAGGACGCACATTCGCTGCGCAGCTCCGTAGTCTGCATGGAGCCCCACGCCAATGCCTGAAAACTTAGCTCGCTCGAATATCCGTTTTTCAGCCTCGTCTACCAGTGCACTGGCTATTCCGCGGCGGCGGAAATCAGGAAGGACTCTGAGGTCGTTAATCTCGGGTATTGCTTTTTGGGCAAAAGGTGGATAATCCGATTGCCACTTGATAGTGACATAACCAGCAAAATTATTGTCGGCATAGGCTAAAAGGACGGTTCGCTCTCCTCTGTCCTGCTCAGCCAGGAACCGTTCGAAATGTGATGCCGGCGTGTCCCAGACAGTATTTGCAAACGCTGAAGTGAGAAGTGGGATTTCCTGCGCCTCAAGGGGCTTTATTTTTATATTCATATACTTATACCCTGAACAGCATAGAGACTTGCCATTAGTGATGACATCTTATAACATATCATCAAGCATATTTCTAATACAATGTTGGTGTTGAAAAGGATAAAGCCCCCAATGACTGATTTTTCAGAGAAGGAAGTGTAAGAAGAGTTTAAGGGAGGCAAAGCCTCCCTTCCAAAATCCTTCCCCTTCCCCTTGTGGAAGGGGAAGGGGATACAGGGGATGGGGTTATATAAAACAAAGAGGATAAAGCAAATGGACGACATAAAATTCGATGAAAAAGGACTTGTCCCGGCTGTCATTCAGGACGCCGATACCGGCGAAGTGCTGATGGTGGGCTATATGAACCGGGAAGCACTGGACAAAACCCTGTCCGGTGAAGATGTCTGGTTTTACAGCCGCAGCAGGCAGGAGATGTGGCACAAGGGAGAGACCTCGGGAAACTACATCAAGGTGCGGGAAGTGTGGAAAAACTGCGAGGATAATTCCATCCTTGTGAAAGCCAAACCCACCGGTCCGGTCTGTCACACCGGCAACAGGACCTGCTTTTTCAGGCGGATAGACGAAAAAGAATAGGCACGAGTTTTAGTTGCTAATGTCATTGCTTCGTTGCTCTACGCCTGGCAATGACAGATGAAATAACCGAATGCAAACAGAACCAAAGAATAGACTGATTGCTACTCGGGAATTCCGGGATTTTCTTCCGGAAATGCGGTTTCTTCGATATTCTCATCAGTCTCTGATGTCAGGACTGGCAATTCCTCCGGCTCTATTTCCCAGGTTACCTCTTCAGGCTGCTCAATCTCAATTACCCTTCTCAGTGCTGCCATAGCCACCTCAAGCTGACTGTCATCAGGCTCTCTGGTCGTCAGTGATTGCAGCCACAGCCCGGGGGCTGAAACTACCCTGACCAGGATGTTGTTCCGATGGCGTCCGGCGAAGTAGATAAATTCATAGCTGATGCCGGCGATGACCGGGATGAGGACGATTCGTGAAAGCACCATCAGCCATGCCGTGTGCAGGCCGACCAGGGCGAAAACGATTATCGATATGATTACTACCGCAAAGATGAAGCTGGTGCCGCAGCGCACGTGCGCCGTGCCGTATCTCCTGACTGCCTCCACTTCAAGCGGCACTCCCGCTTCGTAGGCGTTTACCGTCTTGTGTTCGGCGCCGTGGTAGGCAAAGACCCGCCTTATATCGGGCATCAGTGACATTGCCATAAGATAGATGATGAAAATAGCCACCCGGATAATGCCGTCTACCAGATTAAATAAGATTGATGACTCGATGTTGAACAGCCCGGTCAGGAACAGGGGCAGCAGGAAAAACAGGGCGACGGAAAAAGCGATGGAAACAAATACCATCAGCCAGGCAAATTTTCCTGATATCTCTTCCTCTTCTTCTTCAAGGGATACGTTTGCCGAGTAAAGCAGGGACTTGATACCCAGGACCAGGTTCTCAATCATAAAAATGATGCCCCGCAGAAACGGGGCTTTCCTCAGCCAGCCGGTGTAGATGGTCGGCAGCGACTGCGTCTGCACGGTTATTTCACCGCTGGGGCGGCGTACCGCGACCGACATTGTCTTCGGCCCCCGCATCATTACCCCTTCGACAACCGCCTGTCCGCCGTAATAAAATCTCTCAGCCAAAATAAACTTCCTTAATATAAAAGGGAGCGGACTGGTAACACCGCTCCTCCTTTATATGTATGTATGATTCTTCAGTGGCCCGCTTTATTTTTCTAACTTGTAGCGCCGTTTGAATCTCTCTACCCGTCCCGTGGTATCCATCATCTTGCGCTCACCGGTGAAGAAGGGATGGCACTGGCTGCAGACTTCGACCTTCATCTCTTTCTTGGTGGCGCCGACAGTGAAGCTGTTACCGCAGGCGCAGATTACTTTCGCATCCTCGTAAAACTTGGGGTGAATCTTTTCCTTCATAATGTTTAACCAGCGTAGACGCTGACCTTTCTCCTGTTATTACGGGCAGGCTCGAATTTAACAGTTCCGTCAATCAGGGCGAAGAGGGTATGGTCCCTGCCCACACCCACATTGTTGCCGGGATGAATGCGCGTGCCCCGCTGCCGGACGATTATCGTCCCCGCGTTGACACTCTCTCCGGCGTACCTCTTAACGCCGAGCCGTTTTGACTGACTGTCCCGGCCGTTCTTGGTACGTCCGCCTCCCTTTTTATGTGCCACTTTCCTTCACCTCTCTTTTGCGCTGGCGAGGCTTCCTCGCCGGCTTTTCCTGCGCAGCCCCCGGTCCGATTATCTTATCAATCGTCAGCCTTGTATAAGGCTGGCGGTGTCCCGTCTTCTTCCGGTAACGCACCTTGGGCTTATACTTGAAAACGATAACCTTTTTACCTTTTCCGTCTCCCTGCGAGGTGGCAAGTACCTTAGCCCCTTCAACGGTAGGAGTGCCCACGGTTACCTTATCGTCATCGGCGATGAGCAGCACTTTATCGAGCTCGATAGTGCTACCGTCAATCACGTCCAGACGTTCTACATCTATAACCTGGCCGGAAGCTACTTTGTATTGCTTGCCGCCGGTTTCAATAATTGCGTAAATCTCAACCCCTCCAAAAAAGATATTCTACCAGTTGCTATGGCTGAGTGTCAAGCGCAGAGCAATGCCGGTAGTGGTTTCTCCTCTGTTCCAAAAGGAATTTTAGGTAGAGTAAAAAGTATCACTTATCGGGCAAATTAGAGCCTGATGGTTGATATTTTATTGACATTGTCATATAAGTGTGCATAAAATGACTTAACTTTAGTACTGAGGTGAAATAAATGAAGATAGTCGTTATTGGCCTGGGACAGTGCGGAGGCAGGATTGCCGATGAATTTTCCCGGTTAAATAAAAAAGCTACGAGTCAGCGCGGCATCGAGATAGTTACCGGTGCTTTTGCCGTCAATACCGATGCTGCCGACTTGAGCGGACTGACCAGTATCAGGCGTGATTACCAGCATCGAATCATCATCGGTGGCCGGAAGACCGGCGGTCACGGCGTCGGTAAAATCAACGAGCTGGGCGCCGAGATAGCCAAGGAAGATGCCGACAAGGTTATAGATGCCATCAGGACGACCAAGCGATTCTATGAGACGGACGCTTTCTTTCTGATAGCGAGTTCCGGCGGCGGCACCGGCTCCGGCTCTTTGCCGGTAATGACACAGCACGTCAAGGAGCGCTATTCGGATAAACCGGTGTACGCTGCGGTGGTTCTTCCTTTCGAGCACGAGGAGACAACAGAGGAAAGAACGGTATATAACACCGCCACCTGTCTTAAGTCTACCTATTCGGTGGCTGATGCGGTGTTCCTGATTGATAATCAAAGGTATATCAGGAAAGATTCCTCACTCAGTAATAACCTTCAAAAAATAAATGCTTTGATAGCAGAGCCGTTTTACGGGATACTCTGTGCCGGTGAAGAAAAGAAGCCGAAATACATCGGCGCCAAGCTGCTCGATGCCGGCGATATTATGCAGACAGTGGTAGGTTGGACGGTGCTGGGTTACGGTTCTTCACAACTGCCGCTGCTCAGGTTCCCCGGGGAGCGGACGCGTGATTTCAGGAAAAAGGGCAGCGAAACTCAGAAGGGCATCCAAGCAATGGATGCGGCGATAAGTGAGTTATCGCTTTACTGCAATCCCGAGGATGCCAGGAGGGCTTTGTACCTCGTCTCCGCGCCGTCAAGGGAAATGAATGTCGACCTGATTAAGGAGCTCGGTGACTACCTGAGAAGTATCGCCCCGCATGCCATTATCAGAAACGGAGACTACCCGAGGCAGAGGGGAGTGCTGGACGTCAGCGTAATCCTTTCCGAGCTCAGCAACGTGGAGAAGATAAGGGGCTACTACACGAGGTCGACGGCCCTTATCCCGGCGATGAAGAAGAGGCAGGAGGAGACAGATGTCAGGCTCAAGGAAATCGAAGATACCTCGAAGGACGTTCCTTCGCTCCTGTAGTTAAGATAACCTGGCTTTTTATTTTATTAAAGAACGGAGTTTAAGAGGTCGGCGTAAATGCGCCGACCTCTTTTATTTTATGATAAGAGTTTACCCAATCAGGGGTATTTGAGAGTAGGCAGGGGTCACTATTAATAAACTTCCCACGACCTTACGGTCGGGGTATTAGTCTATTTCAAACTTCGTTTGCCCTGCGTCTTTTCCCATCATTCCCTTACACGGAGGTCAACCTCCCTTTGTCATTCTGGCGGAGGCCAGAATCCAAGAAAACATTTGTGAGCGTCACAATATCTTCTTCATCAGTCTATTCCTTTCTCCACTACAAAGACGCAGGGTTTACTTCATCCCTCGACCTTACGGTCGGGGTATTGCGTTTGTATAATAAATTAACGGGGGTGTTTTTAAGAGGGGCATAGCCCCTCTTAAGCTTCATTAAAGGGCGGAGGGTGGGAATAGATAAATATAAAGGGGGTTAGGGTAAATAACAGGTTTATAGAAATAAACCGGGGTGAAGTTGAGACAGAAGTGCCAAAAATTCTTTTTGGAAACAGCCCGGTTATGGGGTATAATAGTGGCGAAAGAAAATGGCATCTCAGGTCTTTTACCGTAAATGGCGTTCCCAGACTTTAGCTGAAATAGTCGGGCAGGAACCGATTACGCAGACGCTGCGTAATGCCCTCATCAGTGGACGGATATCCCATGCCTATCTTTTCTGCGGTCCCCGGGGAACGGGAAAGACAAGCACCGCCCGCATCCTGGCTAAAGCGGTAAACTGTCTTACCAGCGGTAACGACGAACCGTGTAATAGCTGTGAAATGTGCCGGGCGATAACCGAGGTAAGGGCTCTGGACGTTATCGAAATCGACGCTGCCAGCAACACCGGGGTCGAAGATATCAGGAGCCTGCGCGAGAGGGTAAATTATGCTCCCACCCAGGCGCGTTATAAGGTCTACATTATAGACGAAGTCCATATGCTCAGTAACAGCGCCTCCAACGCTCTGCTCAAAACCCTCGAGGAGCCGCCGCCGTACGTTATCTTTATCCTGGCCACTACCGAAGCCCACAAAATCCTGCCGACCATAATGTCGCGCTGCCAGCGTTTCGATTTCCGGCGTATCCCCCTGGCGGATGTAATTTCAAGACTGACCTATATCTGCCAGCAAGAAGGCATCAGCGTAGAGCCGGAGGCGATGCAGCTTATTGCCAGGAGCGCCACGGGCAGCCTGCGGGATGCCACAAACCTGCTGGAAAAGCTGGCTACTTACTATGGCTCCGAGATTGGCTTCCAGCAGGTACAGTCTATCCTGGGTATTACCGGTGACTGGCGGGCGAGGGAGCTGGTAAAGCAGATAATGAACGACGATGTTTCCGCCGGAATAACGACGATAAACAGCGTCAATAGTGACGGGCTGGACCTGAAGCAGTTCAACCGGGAACTGGTGGAGTACCTCAGGAGCCTGCTGCTTATAAAGACCGGCTCCGGTGATGCCGTAGACCTGCCTGCCGATGATGTGGCCGAACTGAAAAGTCTAGCCGCCGGTGCTTCTCTGGAGCGAATATTGAAGGCGACGCGGCTCTTCGGACAGCTCGAGCTCGGTTTTGACAACTATCCTACTCTGCCCCTGGAACTGGCGCTGGTCGACTGCGCCCTTGCTCCGGAAGTGAAAGAAGAAAGCCCCGCCCGGAAAATGGAGGAAGAAAGACCTCAACCCCGGAAAGCGGCTGCCTCACCTCCCCTACAGCCAGTCTCCGAAAAGCCCGCAGAAAAACAGCCCGAGGTGAGTCCCGTTGAAGATGTTGTCCCGGCACCGGAGCCTGTAGAATCTGAAGTGGAACCGGTAACGGCGGAACCGGAACCTGAACCGGCGATGGCTTCGGCCGCCGCTCAGCCGCTGGAAGCCGGCAGCGCAGCCGAGCAGCTAAGGTTGAACTGGAAAAAGGTAATTGAGCAGGCACCGCAGGATACAAAAAAGTCGCCGGCGCTGGCTATCCTCAGGAGTGCCGGGGTCACCCCGATGTCGGTTGAAAATGAGACAGTCGTGCTGGCTTTCAGGTATAACAACCACAAGGAATTAATTGAAAAGGCGGAAAATCAGCAGGTAGCGGAGAAAATCATCGGCAATTTCCTGGGATATCAGTGCCGCATAAGCTGTGTCCTGGAAGACAACCACCTGCTGAAAGAAGCGTTGAAAATGGGCGCTCAAATTATTGACGTGGAGGAAAAATGAATTTTGATATGTTGAAGCAGGCCCAGCAACTTAAATCGAAGCTGGATAAAACCCAGAAAGAGCTGGGCAAAACCATTATTGAAGCGGATGCGGGTAAAGGTGCCGTTAAGGTTACCATAAACGGTCAGCAGGAGATACTCTCCATAAAAATATCACCCGAGGTTATAGACCCCAACAAGCCGGAAGACCTGGAAAAACTGATTATGAAGGCGATAAGCGATGCCACCGGTAAGTCCCAGAAACTCGCCGCCAAGGAGTTAAAGGGTCTGACCGGCGGCCTGAAAATACCGGGCCTGACATAAGCCTCAGGGAATAGCCGGGCAGCGGCGAAGTGTATTAAGAAAAGAAAAGGGGTGTTTAAGAATACCGAAGCATCTTGAATAAAATACCACGTTCGAAATATTAAATTCTGAAACTTACCGACTTGAGTTGGTTTAGAGTTTAGAAATTAGAGTTTCGGATTTCACGGAAGAGGGGTGTCAGCCTCCGTAATGATGGGACGTCAGAGAGGAGTTAAGACTCATCTGAATAGAGTAAGGGGTGTTTA
>CAZOUZ010000083.1:0-674 GCA_964583115.1 uncultured Dehalococcoidales bacterium | reverse complement strand
TTCTAAGAAACCTTCCCCTTCCCCTTTCTAAGGGGAAGGGGATAAAGGGGATAGGGTTTATAAATATAAATATCCCGAGGAGCAGCATTATTGAATGAGAATCTCTCGCCTAATGCCGAGCCGATAAACCGGCTGGTCCAGGAGCTTAATAAACTGCCGGGCATCGGGCCGAAGAGCGCCCAGCGCCTTGCCTACTACCTGCTCCGCGCTCCCGAAGAGAATGCCGGCCTCCTGGCCGACGCAATAATGTCGGTAAAACGGGAGATTACCCTCTGCTCCATCTGCTTCAATGTTACCGACTCCAACCCCTGCCGGATTTGCCGCAGCGATGAGCGCGACCGCACCAAGGTCTGCATTGTCGAGCAGCCGCAGGATATTCTCGCCCTTGAACATACCAGGATTTACAAAGGACTCTACCACGTTCTCCACGGCGCCATCTCGCCCACCGAGGGGGTAGGCACCGAAGATATCAGGATAAAGGAGCTTCTGGAGCGGCTCGAGGGCAGTCCGGTGGACGAGGTTATCCTGGCGACGAACACGAACCTCGAGGGAGAGCAGACCGCCCTCTATCTGCACCGCCTGATTTCACCGATGGGAATCAAAGTTACCCGCCTTGCCCGGGGACTCCCCTTCGGCACCGAGCTGGAATACGCCGACGATGTTACCCTCACCCG
>CAZOUZ010000082.1:4903-8150 GCA_964583115.1 uncultured Dehalococcoidales bacterium | reverse complement strand
TTGAGGCGGAGACGGAAGCCGTTGAAGGTTCGACTGAAGCTGAGGCGGCAGAAGAGACTGTAGAAGAGCCTAAACTTGAGGCGGAGACGGAAGCCGTTGAAGGTTCGACTGAAGCTGAGGCGGCAGAAGATGCCTCAGGAGAAACTAAACTTGAGGCGGAAGTAGAAGTTAATGACGATTCAAATGATAGTGAGGTAGATAAAGAAGATGCTGGAAGTTAACGATTTTGATGCCGTTCGAATATCATTAGCTTCACCGGAGCAAATAAGAAGCTGGTCTTACGGTGAGGTAACCAAACCGGAGACGATTAATTACCGTACCCTCAAACCGGAAAGAGACGGTCTTTTCTGTGAGAGAATCTTCGGGCCGACCAAGGACTTTGAATGCTATTGCGGTAAGTATAAAAGGATACGCTATAAAGGCGTTATCTGCGATAAGTGCGGGGTCGAGGTAGCCCAGTCGAAGGTACGCCGGGAACGGATGGGGCATATCGAGCTTGCCTGTCCGGTGAGCCATATCTGGTTTGCCAGGGGAATCCCCAGCCGGTTGGGCCTGTTGCTCGACCTCTCGCCGCGGAATCTGGAGCGGGTGCTTTACTTCTCTCATTACATTATTACTTCCATAGATGAAGAGGCACGGGAGCTGGCAATCGAGCAGATTAACGAGAAGCATGAACAGGAAATAGCCGAACGCGAGCTGGCCATCGAGGCAAAAATCGCCGAGATGGGAGAAGCATCGGTAGAAGAGGTCAACCAGCTCAGGCGTGACTGGGAAGAGGAAAAGTCGCAGCTCCAAGAGCAGCACGCCGCTGGAGTAGGCCAGCTAAAGGACCTGCGCATGCGGGCATTACTTACTGAAAGCCATTACCAGGATATGAAAGATAAGCACGGTCAGGTATTTGAGGCTGGAATGGGTGCCGAGGCAATTTACAGGCTGGTTAAAAAGATTAACCTTAACGAACTGCGTAATGAATTGCTGAAAGAGACCCGCTCCAATTCGGGACAGCGCCGTAAAAAAGCAAGCAAGCAGTTGCAGGTGGTGGAGGCATTCCGCCGCAGCGGCAATAAACCGGAGTGGATGATTTGCACGGTGCTGCCGGTGCTGCCTCCCGACCTGCGGCCTATGGTCCAGCTTGACGGCGGTAAATTCGCTATCAGCGGCACAAACGACCTTTACCGGCGGGTTATCAACCGCAACAACCGTCTGCGACACCTTATGGAAATAGGGGCGCCGGAAATCATTATCCGTAATGAGAAACGGATGCTCCAGGAAGCGGTTGATTCCCTTATTGATAATGGAAAGAGGGGACAGGCGTACTCAACGGGCGGCAACCACAAATTGAAGTCCCTTTCGGACATGCTCCGTGGTAAACAGGGACGCTTCCGCCAGAACCTGCTGGGTAAGCGCGTCGATTACAGCGGGCGGTCGGTAATCGTTGTCGGCCCCAACCTGCAAATTCACCAGTGCGGTCTGCCCAGGCGGATGGCTCTTGAGTTATTCAAGCCTTTTGTTATGCACCAGTTGCTGGAACGGGGTATCGCCCATAATATAAAAAGTGCCCGGCGGCTCGTGGAAAGGGCCAAACCGGAGATGTATGACATACTTGAGGAAGTGGTAAAGGAGCATCTCGTGTTGCTTAACCGGGCTCCGACACTGCACCGGCTCAGTATCCAGGCATTCGAGCCGGTACTGATTGACGGCAGCGCCATCCAGTTGCACCCGATGGTATGTACTGCTTTTAATGCCGATTTTGACGGCGACCAGATGGCGGTCCACGTTCCCCTTTCGAAAGCCGCCGTCAGGGAAGCCAGAGAGACGATGCTCAGCATCCATAATATGCTGTTGCCGAGCTGCGGCGAGCCGATAGTGGCCCCGACCCTGGATATGGTCCTCGGCTGCTACTACCTGACCACTATCAGGCCCGGAGTGCGGGGCGAAGGCGCAATCTTCGGCAGCTTTGAGGAAGCCAAACTCGTCTATGAACTCGGCGCCGTTGACTTCAGGGCTGAGATTGAGGTCAGGAGCGAAGAAAAAGGCGGCGAGAGGATTAAAACCAGTGTCGGCCGCATTATCTTCAACGAGGTCTTGCCTGAAGGACTGGATTTTTATAACAAGGTGGTTGACAAGTCCAGCCTGAAACAGATGATAACCGATTGCTCGAAGATACTCAGCGACGAAGAAATGGCGGCGGTGCTTGATAACCTGAAACATCTCGGTTTCCGCTACGCCACCAGGTCCGGTACTACCATTGCTATGGGTGATATTTCTGCGCCTTTGAGCAAACCGCAGTTAATCGAGGAAGCGGAGGCGAAAACGGCGCTTATCGAAGACCAGTACCACCGCGGCTTAATCACCGAGGACGAGAGATACAGCGGTGTTGTCGGGGAGTGGACGAAAACTACCGACAAGATTGAGGCTGCTATCTCCGATAGCCTTGACCGCTACGGCGGTGTTTATATGATGGCGACCTCGGGCGCCAAAGGTAACATTTCCCAGATAAGGCAGATGGCGGGTATCCGGGGCCTGATGACCAGTCCTTCGGGCAGGATAATCGACTTTCCTATTAAGTCGAGCTTCCGTGAAGGACTCAGTGTCCTGGAGTACTTTATCTCCACTCACGGCGCCCGTAAGGGGCTGGCTGATACCGCCCTGAGGACGTCGGAGAGCGGCTATCTGACCAGAAGGCTGATTGATGCCGCTCATGATGTTATCGTTCTGGAGGAGGACTGCGGCACAATAGACGGGATATGGATATCGGAGCCGCAGGAAAGAGAAATGCTGCCGTCGTTTACCGAACGGATAGTGGGGCGTCTGGCAGCCGCCAGAGTTGTTCATCCGGAGACCGGAGAAACGATTGTCGACCGGAATGAGGAGATAGATGAGCAGAAAGTGGATGAAATCGTTGCCGCCGGGATAACCAGGGTTTATGCCAGGACTCCCCTTAGCTGTCAGGCACGTCGGGGTATTTGCCAGCGTTGTTACGGACGTGACCTTGCCCGCGGGCACCTGGTTAAACTCAATGTTGCGGTGGGCATAATTGCCGCCCAGAGCATTGGCGAGCCGGGAACTCAGCTAACTCTACGTACCTTCCACACCGGAGGCGTGGTGGGCCTTGATATCACCAGCGGTCTGCCAAGGGTGGAGGAACTCTTTGAGGCCAGACCGCCCAAGTCTCCGGCGATTATCTCGGAGATAAATGGTGTGGTTGAGGTTGTCCACGGTGAGGGTACGGGAAAGATTAAGGTTA
>CAZOUZ010000082.1:1977-4803 GCA_964583115.1 uncultured Dehalococcoidales bacterium | reverse complement strand
ATAAATGGTGTGGTTGAGGTTGTCCACGGTGAGGGTACGGGAAAGATTAAGGTTACCAGCTCCGAGGTCTTCCAGGACGAATATCCGCTGCCCGCCGACTGGCAGGTTATGGTGGATAACGGACAGTGGGTGGATATAGGAATGGTCCTGGCAAGTCCGCCCCCTGCGGCTGAAGACTCAAAGCAGGATAAAGCCGCGGAGAAAACGGTAGCACTGGCCGATGAAAATCAACCTGTAATTGCCGGTGTCGCCGGTCAGGTAGTTATTGAAGACGGGCGTTTATCTATTGCCTATGAGGAAACGGAAGAGAGGGAGTATGTTGTTCCGGCCAATGTTCATATTCGCGTCCAGACCGGGGACGAGATAAAGGCGGGGCAGCAGCTTACCGATGGCTCTATTAATCCGCAGGACTTGCTGCACATTCTCGGCAGGGATGCGGTACAGCAATACCTGGTGGACGAGGTGCAGAGGGTATACCGCTCTCAGGGCGTGAACATAAACGATAAGCATATTGAGATTATCGTCCATCAGATGCTGGACAAGGTGCGTATTGAGACCTCGGGCGATACCGACCTGATACCCGGTGAGCTTATAGACAGGTTCCAGTACGACGATATCAATGCCGGGGTGCTGGCTGAGGGCGGGGAGCCGACCACTGCGCAAACCGTGTTACTCGGTATAACCAGGACCTCCCTCAGCACGAATAGCTGGCTGGCGGCTGCTTCCTTCCAGGAGACCACCAAGGTGCTTACCGAAGCTGCCGTTAAGGGAGCGACTGACAAGCTTATCGGACTGAAAGAGAACGTGATTATCGGCAGGTTAATCCCTGCCCGCTCGATGGTGAGCGAGGAGGAAGAAGCGGAACTGCCGGCTGGTGAGGAACCTGAGGAGTTGTCTGACCTGGAAGCGGCTCTGGTGGCTGCCCATGCTGACGAAACAGGCGATATGTATGGCCTGGATGCAATTGGCGGTATGGATGAAATAGGCAGGGTGGATGAGGCGGTGGAGACAGGTGAGACAGTAGAGGCAGATAAAACGGTAGGTGCGGATGAAACGGTGAATGTGAGTGAGGCTGTAGGTAAGGATGAAAAGGAAGATACGGATGAGACGGAGGCTTCTGCCTGAAAACTTTACCGTATAATCGTCCGATTGCTTTAAGACCGTTGAGCCGACCCGATGAAATCGGGTCGGCTTTTTCTATAAGTATGCCGGAATGGGAGTCTGTCTTGCCCTGAGTAAAGACAGGATGTGGTATAATATCTCAAATAAAGGCTTTTTGAAGAAGCTGAGGAGGCAAGAGGAAAATCACTCGCATCATATCGGGTAAACCCAGCACTGAAGACGCACCACTTGAGACCAGCCTGCGACCACGCAGCCTTGGAGACTTCGACGGGCAGACAAAGGTCAAAGATAATCTGAACATAGCAATCGCTGCCGCCAAAGGTAGAAGCGAGGCGCTTGACCACATATTGCTCTACGGCCCGCCCGGTCTGGGCAAGACAACCCTGGCCCATATTATTGCCTCCGAGATGGGGGTGAACCTCAGGATTACATCGGGACCGGCGATTGAACGTATCGGCGACCTGGCGGCAATACTGACCAACCTTCACAGTCAGGATGTTCTGTTTATAGATGAAATTCACCGCCTCAGCCGGGCGGTAGAAGAGATATTGTACCCGGCTATGGAAGACTTTGCCCTCGACCTTATTATAGGTAAGGGCCCCGGCGCTAAAAGTCTGCGGCTCAACCTTCCCGCTTTTACCCTGATTGGGGCTACTACCCGTTTCGCTCTGCTGAGTCCGCCTTTAAGAGACCGATTCGGCGCCGTCTACCGTTTTGATTTCTATGAAAAAGAGTCCATACAGAGAATCCTCGAACGCTCAGCCCGGATTCTCGGAATAAAGGCTGAGAACAGCGGGCTGGAGGAAATAGCCGGCAGGGCAAGAGGGACTCCCCGCGTGGCTAACCGGCTGTTGAAGCGGGTGAGAGATTACGCTCAGGTCGTGGCGGATGGCATAGCCACTAAGGCGGTGGCGGTCGAGGCGCTGACTAAACTTGAGGTTGACTCTATCGGACTGGATGAGACGGACCGCAAGGTGATGTATACCATCATTGAAAAGTTTAGCGGCGGTCCGGTGGGACTGGAGACTATTGCCGCCGCCATCAGCGAGGACCCCGATACAATTATGGATATCTACGAGCCTTACCTGTTACAGCTCGGCTTTCTTGAGCGGACGCCTCGCGGACGGACAGCCACCCCGCTTGCCTACAAGCACCTGGGTCTGCCCTATGATAAGGAGAAACCACCGCAGACGAGTTTGTGGTAGTTTTTAAAGATATTGCTCACGGCAGTTTGTGAAGCAATTTAAGAGGTGAGTCGTATGGGTGAATGTCCTGGTATGCTACCATTGACAAACTTTTATTCAACTGCAATACTTTGCGGAGAGGTGTGAAATGGCAAGGTGTCCTAATTGCGGACGGGAGACATTGAGAACAACTGACTGGTGCTGCCAGTGGTGCGGCTATCCTCTGATGTCAGGGTCTTATAAGAAGGCAGAGAAGACTTATCGGGAGCTGAGAGAAGAGAGGTTGCCCCGGCGGCAGGTAGTGGAGGAAGAGGAGCCGGAAGAGGCTCCTGTGGCGGAGGTTGAACCTGAGCCTGAACCGGAGGCTGAATTAGCCATGGAAGCCGAGCCGGAGCCGGAACCTGCCCCTGAGCCGGTTGAGGAACCGGAACCTGCCGCCAGGCCCAAGCCGAGAGCCAGGCGCAAAACGGCAGCAAAAGCAAAGTCTGCAACTGCGACCAGGTCTGCGGCTAAATCCAAG
>CAZOUZ010000082.1:0-1877 GCA_964583115.1 uncultured Dehalococcoidales bacterium | reverse complement strand
AACGGCAGCAAAAGCAAAGTCTGCAACTGCGACCAGGTCTGCGGCTAAATCCAAGTCTGCGACCAAATCCAGGTCTACGACCAGAACAAGAGCCGCAAAGAAGGCCGAGCCAGTGGCTGAGCCGGAAACTGTGCCGGAACCGGAAGCCGAACCCGGGCCGGTAATGGAGCCGAAGACCGAAGCGGTAACGGCTGATATGGAGATAACCGTGTCCGAATTACTTTCGGAGTACGAGGCGGACGGAGAGGCTGCGGATGAAAAGTTCTCCAATCGGGTGCTCAGGTTAACCGGAGTCGTTGACCGGGTAGAAGTTAAGGAGAACCTGGGCATTAACTATATTATATTAACTGCCGTTGATAGAAATGTTTTGCAGGGTGTCCGCTGCAATTTCAGTACCCAGTACGGGTCTGAGGTGAGTAATTTAGCCGTCGGGCAGACGGTAACGGTGCAGGGTAAATATGATGGTTCGATAATCGATATGAACCTTAGAGACTGCATTTTAATCGGCTGAAGACTTATCAGGATAAATAGAAAAGGGGGAGCCGCTAAGGCTCCCCCTTTTTTTGCCGGTTACACAGCCTCGTCATCTGGCTGGCTTAAGCGCCTTTTGCTGCTGCGCTTCTTTGGCGATGGCAACCTGCTGTCTGCTGCGCACGGACTTCGTATCAATCGGTTTTTCGAGCCCTTCTCAATACATCATACATTATTTGATAGCGTAGGCTATCTGAAGGCTGATGCTTATATCCAGTTCGCCGGGGCTGATTGTCGTTCCGACTGCCGCCTCTTCCATTTCGTAGTCGACGCCGCGGGTATAAATGGGCGGAGTGTAGAAACTCTCGGAGATATAGGTAGGTTTGCCCAGGTCAACGCCGGCCAGGTCAGCCAGTTGCTCAGCCTTTGCCCTGGCATCGGTCATAGCCTCTTCTCTGGCTTCTTCATAGTAGTCTGCCGGGTCCTCTATGGAGAAGTTGATGCTGTCCACTCTGGTAAGGTCTCCTCCGGCATCGGCTACATCGTCGATTATGTCACCGGCGCTATCTATATCTCTTATCTTGGCGGTTACCATGTGGGTTACCCGGTAGCCGGTTATAACCTCTTCTTCCTTGTCCCTGTCCCACTTGGTGACACGGCGGATACTGTATTGCTGTACCTGGATATCTTTGTCGGCTACTCCGTTGTCGCTAAGTGCCGCCAGCACTTTGTTCATTGCTGATGTAGCCTGGTCCTGGGCATCGGCGACGCTGTCCGCTTCGGCTTCAATACCCAGTCTGAGGGTGGCAATATCGGGGACAGCGCTTACTTCACCCTGTCCGCTGACCCAGATTCCCTGCTGCTGACTGCTCAAATTTAGCTGCGTTATCTCTCCCGAGACGGCGCTGCCCTGGTCGCAGCCGGCCAGTCCTGCTATAGCCAGTATTGAAACCAGCCCTGCAACCAGTAACCACTTCTTCTTCATCTTTCCCTCCTGTGATTTAATTCTGATTTAATACCTTCTACTATATTATAACGAAGAAGTCGCCACCCGGTTAGTGGCGACTTATAAAATTTCTTAAAGATGAGGTCTTATTCCGACCGGAGCGCTTCGATAGGGTTGAGGCGCGAGGCGTTCCAGGCGGGATAGAACCCGAAGAAGAGGCCGATGCCGACCGATACCGAGACGGCAAGGATAACTACATCGATGGATACCACGGTTGTCATCACTCCCGAGTAGTCTATAATATAGGATACTATCCAGCCTATTATAACGCCAATGATACCGCCGATAAATGTCAGTGAAGCCGCTTCAATAAGAAACTGAATCCAGATATCTCGTTCCCTGGCTCCCAGCGCCTTGCGGATACCTATCTCCCTGGTCCTCTCCAGCACCGAGACCAGCA
>CAZOUZ010000081.1:367-8329 GCA_964583115.1 uncultured Dehalococcoidales bacterium | reverse complement strand
GCGGAGCGGTTCTTGCCTTTGCGTACCGGGATGCAATTCGAATTAGGGAATAACTAGAAGTGTTCCGGTTCATCCGTGGTTCAGGCTTCGAATACAGGTTCTCTTGCGCCGTTTCTCCGGCATAGGGTAAACTAGGTTAGTAAAGGCCCGAGGCTATTTGTGAAACTGGAAAAGGAATTAAGCAAGGTTGGCTGATATCCGTCCCTTCCGGAGCGTCCATTATAATCAATCTCTTCTTAAAGACCTGTCTGCGGTTATCTGTCCCCCCTATGACATCATCAGCCCGCAGCAGCAGCAAGAGCTCCATTTAAAAAGCGATTACAACTTCGTCCGGCTGGAGTCCGCCCGGGAATTACCGCAGGACACGGCTACGGATAACAAGTTTACCCGTTCGGCGGCTACCCTGGAGCGGTGGCTGGAGCAGGGTATTCTCCAGGTTGATGAAAAGCCGGCATTCTATATCCACGACCACAATTTCACCCACCGGGGAAAGAAATACAGGCGCCGCAGTATAATAGTCCGTGTCAGACTGGAAGAATGGGACAGGATGGTAGTCCTCCCTCACGAAGGCACCTTGACCGAGCCTCGCGGCGAGCGGTTGAGCCTGCTGTGGGCGCTTAAAGCCAATACAAGTCCGATTCTGGCCCTATATGAAGGCAGGCAAGTCCAATCTTTACTGTCCAAACAGGAACGCAGCAGACCTTTAATCAACTCAAAGAATGTTAACGGAGAAGGTCACCGGGTCTGGGCTGTCACCGATGCCGGGGCGATTAACCAGATAAGCAGCAGCCTGGCGGGACAACCGCTTTACATTGCCGATGGCCACCACCGCTATGAGAGCGCTCTCACTTACCGGACCGAGAGCCAGACCTATTCGACATCGGCGTCGGGGGAAGAAGCATTTAACTTCGTGATGATGGAGTTGGTAGATTTTGCCGACCCGGGGCTGATTATTCTCCCTCCTCACCGCCTTGTCCGCGGCATACACAAATCAGTCCTGGATGAGCTGATGACCAAGCTCGAGGTGTTCTTTGAGATAGAAGAACTACCGCTGGACACGCCCGGAGTCTGGAGACAGGTAAACGATTCGCTCATAGAGCCGGACGGAGTCAGGCTGGTCCTTTTTGGCCCGGTCTCCGATTGTCTCTTTGTGCTGAAACTGCGCGATACGGAAGCTGCCAGCCAGATGATGCCTTACTTCCACTCCGAGCTATATAAGAAACTGGGTGTCAGCATCGTCGACCATATCATACTTGAGAAACTGCTGGCGTTGAGCAGCGATATGGAGAAAGAGAGCCTTGCCTACAGTTATGATGCGGCGGATGCCGTCAGCAGGGTGCTGAACCAGGAATACCAGTTGACCTTTCTCTTAAACCCGGCAAAGACGGAAGTGATTAAAGCAATCGCCGATGCCGGCGACAAGATGCCGAGGAAATCGACCTACTTCTACCCTAAATCACCGGCCGGGCTTATTTTCAACAGGCTTGTGTAGGCAGGCTTGGAGGCGGACGACTACACTCTTGCCACTTTGGCGGAATAGATATCGGGGGCGGAAAGTATTTTCTGGAGTATCTCATCCGGCAGGGGTTCGTCGAGAGCCAGCACCATTAAAGCCTGCCCTCTCGGTTTTAGGCGTCCGACGTGCATGGCGCTGATATTTATATTGGCGTCGCCGGTTATCTGACCGACAGCCCCGAGGAGACCCGGGCGGTCAAGGTGGTCAGCGAAGAGGAAGTAACCTCCCGTGGGCACAATATCAATCCAGTAATCGTCTACCCTGACGATGTGCGTTTCACCGCGCATCACGGTTGCGGCGACGGCGGTAGCACCGGTGCTGGTGGTGATTCCTACGGTGACAAGGCTGGCGTAATTTTCGCAGGTTGATTCCTTCTGCTCCACAACGGACAGACCGCGCCGGGCGGCCAGTATGTTGGCGTTGACTGCGGTAACCCGCTCTTCGCTTATTTCCTCAAGCACTCCGCCAAGGGCGGTTACCTTGAGAGCGTTGGTATCATAGTTTGAAACCTCGCCCTCATATTTAATCTGGATTGAGCTAAGCTGTCCTTCAGCAAGCTGGCTGGCAAGCTTGCCGGCTGTGTGAGACGCCGTTATAAAAGGCGCCAGCATGGGCAGTGCTTCAGCCGAGATAAAGGGAGCATTAACCGCATATCGGGCCGGCTGGCCGTTAAATACCGTGATTACCTGCTCGGCTACATCCCTGGCTACCATAGCCTGAGCTTCCGTGGTGGAAGCCCCGAGGTGAGGGGTGACTATAATGTTATCCTCTTTGAAGAGGATACTATCGGTAATCGGCTCCTTTGTAAAAACATCGATTGCGGCGCCAGCCACCCTTTTCTCTTTCAATGCTTTAACCAGTTCTTCTTCGTCAACCAGACCGCCCCGGGCGGTATTTATTATACGGGCCGTCGGCTTTACCAGGGCCAGCTCTTTAGCTCCGATGAATGCCTTTGTCGATTGCGTCAGGGGGATATGGAGAGTGATAAAGTCGGATTCCTTCAGCAGTTGTTTCAGGGTTACAAGCTCCACCTGGAGGTTGCGGGCGTGGTCGACGGAGATAAAGGGGTCATTGGCGATAATCTTCATCTGGAGGCCCTGAGCACGCCTGGCAACCTCAGAACCGACATTACCCAGGCCGATAATACCCAGAGTCTTATTTCTGACCTCGGTACCCATAAAGTCACTCCGCTGCCAGACCCCGGACTTAAGCATCGAATTAGCCTGCGGAATGTGACGGGCGAGGGCAAGCATAAGGGCTATGGCATGCTCGGCAGCGGCGATGGTATTGCCTATCGGGGCATTAACCACCACTATGCCCCGCCGTGTCGCTTCGTCAACGTTAATATTGTCCACGCCGACTCCGGCGCGGGCGATTAACTGTAGTTTCTTGCCGGCTGCTATTACCTCCGATGTAACCTGAGTCTGGCTGCGTACAATCAGGGCTTCATAGTCGCCGATAATTGATATAAGCTCCTCAGGCTCCAGGCCCGGCTTGATGTCAACCTCGGCATAATTGCGGAGGATTTCTATTCCTTCTTCATCGACAAGGTCTGCAACCAGCACCTTCATCAGTGTTAATTACCTCCAAATCCGGCCTGTGGCAAAGCTATTTTCAGGGCAGAAATCACTTTTCCGATATCGTCTTCGGTTACCAGTCCCAGGTGCCCGATACGGAATATTTTACCATCCAGTTTCTGCTGCCCGCCGCCGAGCACAATCCTGTGCTCCTCTCTCAGAATTTTAAGCATCTTTTTTGTGTCAAGCCCGTTTGAGGCGCTGGCTGCGGTAACCGTATTTGAGGCGTAACCCTCTTCGGCAAAGAGGGAGAGTCCCAGCGATTTTATTCCTTCACGGGCTGCCGCACCAACTCGGGCGTGGCGGGCGATGATATTTTGTAAGCCCTCTTTCAGCATCATATCCAGTGACACATACAGGGCGAATACTACTGAAATGGCCGGTGTCCACGGCGTTTGTCCTCTTTCCAGGTAGTTTTTTGCCTGAGCGAAGTCCCAGTAAAAGCGGGGCATCTTAGCCTCGGCATTCGCCTGCCAGCCTTCCCGGCTGATACTGACCACTGCCAGACCGGGCGGTACCATCCACCCTTTCTGGGAACCGGTAACGACAACGTCGCACTGCCACTCATCTACCGGCAGGTCTATCGAGCCGAGACTGCTGATGGCGTCGACCAGCAGCAGTTTATTAAACTCCTTTACCACCGAGCTTATCGAACCAAGGTCATTGGTAACGCCGGTGGAGGTCTCATTGTGGGTGACCAGCACCGCTTTTATTTCCGGGTCGGCCTGAAGTGCTTTGCGCACCTCGTCGGCGTCGGCCGCTTTTCCCCATTCGAAGCGGAGCGGGACTACCTCGGCGCCGAACCGCTGGGCGATGGTGGCAAAGCGTTCACCGAAGACCCCGATGGATACGGATAACACCTTGTCCCCAGGTGATAGAGAATTGACTATTACCGCCTCCAGACCGCCTGTCCCGGAACCGGTGAGAATATAAAGGTCGTTTTTTGTCTGGAACAACTGCTTCAGCTTGCCGGTGACATCTTTCAACATCCCCTGGAATTCTTCACCCCGGTGATTTATCATCTGCTTGGTCATCGCCTGGAGCACTTCAGGAGGGCAGGGGGTGGGTCCCGGAATACGCAGTTCTTCCATTTATCTCCTCTAAGTTTCTTCTAACTACTCAGTATAGCCGAATTAGTGATTTTATCAAAATGTCTTTAAAATACCGCCGGAGGATGTTTACCCCGGGACTATATTACACCGGTATCATACTACTTTCCCGTCTGGGAGTCTAAAATAGCTTTACCCTTTTCTATATCCTCGGCTATCTGTTTCTTCAGTTCTTCCACGGAATCGAACCGTTTTTCACCGCGGAGCTTCTCCACAATATCGATTTTCAACTCGCGTCCGTACAGGTCACCCTTATAATCGATAATATAAGTCTCCACGGTGCGTAGATTATCGCCGAAGGTAGGACGCTTACCGATGTTGGTCATAGACTGGTAGGCTTTGCCGCCGATATGTGTCCGGGTAGCATAAACACCCTCCGGAGGGAGAGTCTGTTTGGGGTCTATCTCCAGGTTAGCGGTGGGAAAACCTAACTCCGAGCCCCGGCCTACTCCGCTAATGACACGCCCTTGAAGGCTGAAAGAGCGCCCTATCAGGCTAATCACTTTTTTCATATCGCCGCCGGCGATAGCATTCCTTATCGCAGTGCTGCTTACCACTTCACCGTTCACTTTTACGGGCGATACCACCGTCACGCTGAAATCCAGAATTTCACCTATCCTGCACAGCGTATCAGCATTACCTTCCCTGTTTCTGCCCAGGGCAAAGTCGGGACCAATCACCAGCCCCCGCATTCTGAGGTGCTTCTTCAGCAGGCCGGCGAACTGATTGGCGCTGAGCCCGGCTAACTCCGGGGTGAAGGACAGGGTAACGACCGCACCGACGCCCTCGTTTTTAAGAAGACGTACTTTTTCGCTAAGGCTGGTCAGGTACGGCAGCTCGGTCTCGGGCGACAGCACCTCAAATGGGTGCTGCCGGAAAGTAACCACTCCGCTGAGTAAATTCTGCTCCCCGGCATGCTCCTTCAGTTTTGAAATCAGGTACTTATGACCGAGGTGGACCCCGTCAAAGACCCCTATGGTCAGGAGCATATCTTTTCCCGGGGATAAATCAGCCAGTTCTTCCTCTATAAGCATAACAACTGTCCTAGAGCAGAAATAAAAACAGAAATACTACGGAATTACCAATGGATAAACAAAGAGGGTTTTTATAAAACCCTGTTAACTATCTCCCGATTGAAGTGCTTTAATACTAGCACAAGCCTGTTTAGGCGTCAACCGCACTCACGCGTCAAACCATTGTTGAAAAGGTTATTAGCGCCACCCCCTCTTAAACTCCCGTTACCTGTATGTGGGAAGACTTTGCCCCTCTCTGGCTTCCTTGAGGGCGGCCTGCTTGCGCTAACCCGCCTCCCATAGTCCCGATGAAATCGGGACGGCGGGCAGGAGCTCTCGCCTGCCAAAGTCTTGTACGGCGAGTAGGTCAGCGGAGGCAAGCGGGCGGGAATAGATAAATATAAGGGGGGTGGGGTTATACAAAAATGCCGGAGGTTTGGCAAAGAACCTTAGCAAATTTTGCTGTGCGCGGTCTTAGCTTAAGATGGCTTTTTGAAAGTAGTAGCCGACTCCCGGCTCGGTTATGATGTACCTCGGCAGGGCGGAGTCCGGCTCTATCTTCTGGCGGAGGTGCGAGATGTAAATACGGACGTAATCGAGGTCGTCGGTGTATTCCCAGCCCCAAACCTTCTCCAACAGCTCCTTATGGGTGAGAATACGCCCGGCATTTTCCATAAGAAGGGCAAAGAGGCGGAACTCCCTGGGGGTCAGTTTCATCCGCTCCCCTTTAACAAGCACCTTCCTCTCGGTAATATTAACGGTAAGGAAGTCGTCGGCATAGATAACCTCGCGCTGCGCTTCCGCCGGAGAGGGCAATTCGAGGCGGCGCAATGTCGCCCGCACTCTGGCTACAAGCTCTCGGTTCCCCACCGGTTTGAAGATGTAGTCATCAGCTCCATAGTCGAGCCCGCGCACAATATCTTCCTCGGCTTTCTTCTTGCCGGTGAGCATGATGATAGGGACATCGGAAATATCACGGATACGCTGGCAGGTCTGCCAGCCGTCCATTCCGGGCATAGCCACGTCCAGAAGCACTATATCCGGTTTTTCGGCAAACAAAAGCCTCAGGCTTTCCTGTCCTCTGTCAGCCTTGAGCACCTCGAATCCGTTTTTACTCAGCACTTTATCGACAAGCCTGAGAAAGATGTTGTCATCATCAATAACCATGACCTTTTTATTCATATCCATAACCGTCTCCTCAAGACTGCCGGCTTTTCTTTTTGCTTCGCAGCAGCAGTTCGGCAATCATTTCAGGCAGCGCCAGGGTATTAACGGGCTTTGACATATAGATATCACACCCGGACCCGAGAACCTTTTCTCTGTCTCCCTTCATAGCATAGGCGGTGATACCTATAATGGGAGTATCGCTGAAAGCGGGGTCTTCCCTGAGCTTTCTGGTTACATCCAGGCCGCTCATTTTGGGGAGGCTGATGTCCATGAGTATAAGGTCGGGTTGTTCTCTTATCGCCATATCCAGGGCTTCTTCCCCGTCGGTCGCCTTGAGCAAGGTATAGTCCTCAACCCTGAGCACCATTTCAAACAGTCTCATATTCTGGGGATTATCTTCCACGACCATTATTTTCTCTTTCATTGCTCCTCCCCTTTTCCCGGTTTTAATGTACTGCCTTCCGCCAGGGGTAGAGTAAAGTTAAACCTGCTTCCCTTGCCGTATTCGCTCTCAATCCAGATTCTCCCGCCGTATTTTTCGACAATCTGCTTCACCAGCGCCAGTCCCAGTCCGGTGCCGCCCCTCTCTTTAACAAGAAACTCGTCCAGACGGGAAAAAGGCTCAAATATCCGTTCCTGGTTCTCTTCCTTGATACCGATACCATTATCAATCACGCTTACCAGGCACCAGACGCCTTCCCTGGTCGCCTCAACCTTCAGGCTGCCGCCATCCGGGGTAAACTTGGACGCATTCTCTATTAGATTAAGAAGCACCTGGGCTATTCTGCCTTCATCGGCATAAACAAGAGGCAGTCCTTTATCTATCTCGACGTTGAGGCTCTGGTTCCTGGGCTTGAGTATCGGCATCATTGTCCTGGTCAGCGAAGCGATTACTTTGGGCAGAGCGATATTTTCCGACTTGAATTCCACCTTGCCCGATTCTATCCTTGAAAGGTCAAGAATCCCGTTAATCAGGTTCAGCAGGTGTTGGCTGCTTGTCAGGACATCGTTAAGGCACTGCCTCTGTTCTTCGTTAATATCTCCCGCCACTCCTTCTATCATTAATTCGGAAAAACCAATGATAGCATTGAGGGGAGTACGCAACTCGTGGGACATATTAGCCAGGAATTCGGACTTCAACTGGTCTGCCCTTTCGACCTCCTCGGTTTTCTTAACGAGTTCCTGCCGCTGGACTATCAGTTCCTCGGTCATTGATTGAAGTTCGTCATTCCGGGCATCGAGCTGCTCATTCCTTGCCTGAAGCTCGTCCTCCATCCGCTTGCGTTCGGTAATGTCCCGGACAAAACCGATAACCACTACCTGTCCTTCCTGGTTAATAGGGGTGGTGTTTATCTCAACCCATTTAAGCTCGCCATTTTTGCTTCGCAATTCGAATTCGTCGGGACCGGTAGGCTTTCCCAGTGTATTCAGTGCCAGTAACTTAATGGCCTTTTTCAGGTATTTCTTCGGAAGAAGGTTAAGCTTGAGGAAGCTCTTACCGATAAGCTCTTCTCTTTTATATCTGATTATCTCCTCGGCTTTCCTGTTGCCGTAAAGGAACCTACCCGTTAAATCACTTA
>CAZOUZ010000081.1:0-357 GCA_964583115.1 uncultured Dehalococcoidales bacterium | reverse complement strand
GATAGACTCCATCCGGGGCACCTTCCAGATATGCCTTTAAGTCCTCTTCCGATTGTTTTAACGCCTCCTCCATCCGCTTGTGCTCGGTGATGTCCATAAAATTGCCCAGGGCAGCCCGCTTTCCTTTATAGTAAATCGAGCTGACCGTCTCCATAGCCCACCTGGTGCTTCTGTCTATATGAATGACCCGGAACTCATAGGGAGACGTTGTATCCCCCTTCAACATCTGCAATGCGTTCTTCCTGACCTTTTCCCTGTCTTCAAGGTGGACAAGCTCCAGGGAGCCCATCTTCAGCAGTTCGCTCTCGCTGAAGCCGGTGTATTTCTGGAACTGGGGATTAACAAAGCGGAACTTCC
>CAZOUZ010000080.1:0-8358 GCA_964583115.1 uncultured Dehalococcoidales bacterium | reverse complement strand
ACCACGTTTTCAATATTTTAAATAAAATGGCTATCATCGTGTCGGGGAAAGCGGCTCATGCTCCTTTTCCCTTACGTATGCGAGCGGGAGTTATTTTAACGACTTGAGAAAAATTCATTACGGATGGGTAATAGTTACCAGTTCGTTCTTCATCTTCGTCACCAACGCGCTGGCAATCTACGGCTTCGGTGTCTTACTGACGCCGCTGACGCAGGAGTTCAACTGGAATAGAGGCGCTATATCGGCTGCTTTTTCCGCAGGCATCCTCATCGCCGGCTTTCTTTCCGCAATCACCGGCAGAATCTGCGACCGCTACGGTCCGCGAGGACTGTCTGCCATTGCCGTTGTATCTATGGCAATCGGCTTCATGCTGATGTCCCGTATCAGCGCCCTGTGGCAGGCATACCTGATATGGGGTGTTTTCATGGGGGTCGGTATCGGAGGCACCGTTACCCCCATCAACACCACTATTCCCAGGTGGTTCAATAAAAAGACGGTGCTGGCTATCGCTATTCCCGCCGCCGGCTTCGGCGTCGGCTCGGTGCTGGCACCCCTGATTATCCAGTGGCTGCTTACCGTCCTCGACTGGCAGCTAACCTTTATCATCCTCGGCGGACTGCGTCTCGTCATCGCCCTTCCTGCGGCCCTGTTCATGAAAAGAGACCCGCAGGACATGGGGCTAAGACCATACGGGGACAGTCCTTCCGCTACGGGTATACCGTTTGATTCTTCAGCAGAAGGAATGTCATTCATCCAGACTATGAAGTCCCGGCAGTTCTGGCTCCTGGCAATGACTCACTTCGGTTTCGGCTTTTACCTGCAAATGATTATCGTGCACATCGTACCCAACGCTATTGATACCGGCCTGTCCGCCGTCCTTGCCGCCGGTATCCTTTCCATCGTCGGCGCCACCAGCATTCTGGGAATGCTGTCCGCCGGGTTCGTTTCCGACCGGCTGGGGAGTATACGCTTACTGTGTACCTGCATGTTCGTGATGACGCTTGCTATTGCCTGGCTCCTCGTCTCCGGGGATGCCTGGACGTTCTACCTGTTTGCAACCGTCTTCGGGTTCTTCTACGGAGGGGCTATCCCGCTGTGGACAATGGTGCCTGTCAGGCTCTTCGGCACCAGGTCTCTCGGTTCGATATTCGGCATCCTTATGCTGCTGGGCACTATCGGAGGGGCTATCGGCGCTCCGATGAGCGGACTTGTCTTTGACCTGGCAGGAAGTTATAGAATCGCCTTTATCGTCGGAGCCGGCATCGGAGTGCTGACAATAGTCTTATCTCTGCTGCTGCTCCGCTACAAACCGGCGGCAAAATAACAGGTCACGGCAGGCATCGCCTGCGGTCAGCCCGGTATCTTCATACCGTCACCTCGCCGCAGCGTTATACCGCACTGAACTTCGCCTCTCCCGCACTGTCATTCTGAGAAATCCCGGTGAAAGCGGGATGACGAAGAATCTCGGGGTGGGGTAACAAAAACTCCCGAATCCCGTATTGCACCGGATTTTAACCACATTGTAACCCCTTTGTAACCACTTTTTAATTTTTCAGGCCGGGCTTTAACAGGAATTTAATACTTACAGGGTAAAATAGACCGGAAAATAGAAATAAAAGTGCTGAAAAAGAAGGGAGGCGCGGAGATGTTAAAAATTACCGAGCGGGCAAAGCAGGAATTGAAGAAAATACTGGATATCTCCGTCGAGATGCCACAGGCACGCTTGAGACTCTGCGACCGGGGTAGGGGTGAACTCGGACTGGGCATAGACATCGAGGAATCGGAAGACCGGGTAGTCGAGTACGAAGGTTCCAGAATTCTGGTTGTCAAACGCCAGCTCGCCGCCAAACTGAGAGACATCACTCTGGATGTCGATGAAACCTCCGCCGGCCCGCAGCTCGTCATCTGCGGGGAATACGCCAGCTAGTAATCCGGGCTCAACTCCCGTCCGCAATGACCGGGAGACGGATTAACCGGCGGCTAAACGGCAGGAAGTCCGGATGTGTCCCAATGTTGTATAATACAGCTAAATATATTGCTGTGAGTTGTACGAATTGCAGACCTGTATTGAAGCTTATCTGGATATCGAGACTACCGGACTTTCCTTCTCTTACGATGAAATCACCGTAATCGGCATCTATCTCTGCAACGGAGAGGATACCAGCGTTATTCAACTGGTCGGCAAGGATATAAAAACCGCCGGCATACTGGAAGCGCTGCGGGGCGTAAATAAAATTTATACCTACAACGGCAAGCGCTTCGATTTACCCTTCATCCATTCCCACCTCGGAATCAACCTCGAGGAAATCTTCGAGCACCAGGACCTGATGTTCGACTGCTGGAGAAACAACCTGTACGGCGGGTTCAAGGCTGTTGAAATTCAGTTGGGTATAGAAAGGCAATTAAAGGAAGTCAATGGGCTTGAAGCTGTGAGGTTATGGTGGCGATACCTTGACTACTTCGACCTCGATGCCCTGAATACATTGCTTGCCTACAACCGGGAAGACGTGGTAAACCTGAAGACCCTCAAGGAAAAGCTGCTACCCTGACCGTCCTCAAACTTAACTATCACCGCGCAGCTTCCCGCAACCTGAATCCGAAATATTTACCGGGATTCCAAAGCGAGGTAGTGTCACTTTTTATAGGTGCTGCCGGTCAGCGCCGCTTTTATCTCCTCGAACGTCTTCGCCGCGCCCAGCGCCTTTGCCCGCTCCTCCTCGTTTTTAATAAGGGCATCGATATTCTTACAGACATCCGCCAGTCTGTCCGCCGGGAA
The DNA here is from genome assembly GCA_964583115.1 of uncultured Dehalococcoidales bacterium. Lineage (GTDB taxonomy): Bacteria > Chloroflexota > Dehalococcoidia > Dehalococcoidales > UBA2162 > CAYVOV01. Next base: position 5,582 of record CAZOUZ010000080.1, on the reverse strand, counting down.
CTTGCAGGCTCCGTTCTCGTCCATATGGATTATTTCACCGGGAGCCACGTCCATTCCGGCCACGGAAACGGGCACGTTTATGGCGCTCATCATAAAGTCGCCATGTCCGGGAGTTACCCCGCTCATAAGGTACTGGAATTTCAGCGGGCGTATCTCGTCCACGTCCCTTGACGGGCCGTTGGTCACAACTCCCACCGCGCCGCAGGCTTTGAATATCGCCGTCATCTGGCCGCCGCACAGCCCTACCCTGGGCAGTATCTCGGGAGGAAAGTCCTGCTTGATTACGATAACCACCGGTTTATTCGATTTTTCCAGGGCTTCCACCAGGTCAATCATTGACAGCCGGTTGTAATTCGGGTCGGGCAGCGAGTAGACCACCGTTACCGCGTAGCCCACCGTCCTGCCCAGCTCAGGGTAAATACAGCGGACCGACTGGTCGGTATACCAGTTCTGCCTCCAGGGCTCGTAAAGGCCGAGACAAAGGGGATTTTTGGGATAGGTGGCGACGATATTCGTCACCGATGGAGTATCAAAACCTTTTAGCTTTTCTATCATTTCACTTTCCGATAACGCCGACATTCCAGTCCTCCTTCAAATTACGTTCGGGCCTGAATATTTTTTTACCATCTAAGATACAGCCAGGAGAGCAATGAAACAGCTAACCTGATGTCAACATAAGCGGGCTTCCCCTCTTAGTTATTATCCTGATGCTTTGCGCACCCGGCACACCATGCCCCTGAAATCGGACGACCCCATCTCCCGATTAAAAGGGGGCTGGTCACTGGTCAGGATGTTCAGATTGGATATCGCCCAGCTCCGGGAATCAGCGGGGTTATTCTCAGGATACCACCAGGCGTAGTCAACAACTACCAGCCTGGGGTCGATATCGGCTGACAGACTTGCCTTCTGCTTTATTTGACCCCGTTTTGTTTCAACATATATCCAGTCATCCTCAGTTATTCCCAATTTGCCGGCCGTTTCGGGATGTATATAAGTAACCGGTTCGGGATGGCTCTCTCGCAGGCTTGCTATCTGCCTGCCGCTTGAGTGGCGGTAACAGCCGCGCTTCCCGCTGGTGAGCACTAACGGGTACTCCTTGCCGAGTCCCGGAGCGCTGCGGGGAGTTTCCGGGGGCTCGTAGTAGGTGGGCAGGGGGTCAAACCCCCACTCTTTAAGCCGGCTGGAGTATAGCTCAACCTTACCCGAAGGAGTGGGGAAACCCTCCGAGCGGTAGCTCCGGTAGCTCTGGCAGCACTCCAGCATACCTGTTTTCCTGAACTCATCGAATGATATACCGGCAGGTCCAAGGATAAAGTCCAAACACTGCTCCTCGGTATCCCAGAAGTATTCACCGTGTCCCAGCTTTCGGGCAAGGTCGCGCAGTATCTCATAGTCGGAGCGACATTCACCCACCCGGGTAACCTTTTGCTGGGCAAGGGTTACCGGTATGGAGTAGGACGGCACTATAACGTTGTCGGACTCAAGATAGGTAGCCACAGGCAATACTACGTCAGCCAGAGCTGCGGTCGGCGTCATGAACATATCAGCCACTGCCAGGAAGTCCAGGGTAAGAAAAGCCTGGTATGCTTCGCGGGCGTTACTGTAGGTCAGAAGCGGATTACACCCCTGAATGTACGCAGCCCTGACCGGATAGGGGTCCCCGTGACGTATAGCCTTGATTGCATCCTGCGGCAGTGCTTCGGAGACGATTGGCAGCACCTTGCCGCTGCTGATAGCCCGCCGGCGCGCCTCAGGTGATATTTTTTCCGGCAGGTGGAGTAACGGCGAGTGCCGGTCAATTACAGGCGCTCGCAACCACCGCAATTCTCCTCCGGGTATCTCCAGGTTGCCGGTAATTGCTTTTAGAATACAGAAGGCCCGTGCCGTCTGGAAGCTATTCACCCCATGGTCAATCGCATTGCCCCAGTGGAGACAGGCCGGCTTTTGGGAACCGTAAAATCTGGCTGCCTGCTTAATCGCCTCGGATGGAACCCAGGTAATCTCACCGACTTTTTCCGGGGTGTATTCCTGGACATGGGCTTTAAGCTCATCGAAGCCCACCGTCCACTCCTCAACAAAGGACTTATCGTACAGCCCCTCATTAATTATTACATTCAGTATTCCCAGGGCAAGCGCCAGGTCCGAGCCCGGTCTTGGCTTCAGCCACAGGTCGGCCTTCTCCGCTCCCTCAACCTTATTGGGGTTGATAACCATCAGCTTTGCCCCGCGCTCCACCGCCCTCATCACGCGCTGATGGACGTGGTGTAAGTTCTCCACCAGATTTTTACCCCAGACCGTGATACTGGCCGGCGGATAGTCGATATCGGAAATCGCATAGAAGCCGTAAGTAATATCCGAGGCATGCTTCCGGGGCACAAAGCAGACATGTCCCTGGTAGGCAACGTTGGGAGAACCAAAAACATTGGCAAACCGAATCAGCAGGTCTCCCTGATAGCCGCCTTTAAAGCTGCCCTCGATGAAGATAACCGACTCGGCACCCTGATTATCCCTGGTCTCGGCTAACTTACCGGCTACCGTGTCCAGTGCCTCATCCCAGCTAATCGGCAGCCATTTGCCTTCCCCCCTTTCCCCAATCCGTTTCAGGGGGTGCAGCAGCCGGTCAGGATGGTACAGGTACTCCACCGATGCCATTCCCTTGGGGCATAACTCCCCTTTATTGAGCGGGTTGTCAGGGTCACCTTCCACCCTGACAACCCGCCCGTTGCTCACATAAACCAGTACGCCGCAGCCTATCTGGCAAATACCGCAAGTGCTTTTTACTACCCTGTCCGGAATCACAGATTCGATACTCTTTCCTTATAGCTCCCTATATTTACTGATACACTAAGACAGCGGCCACACAATGTCAACGTCTCTTTATCGCATTTACCGGAGACCGGGACGGTCTATGGACGCACTCCCCGAGCAGTCTTATGCCGATGTCATTTAGCGGCCCGGAAAGATGCCTGCTTTTCATCAATGTTGTTAAATAAAAAAATAGACATGAATGTTCTCCCGGGTTATAGAATAAACGTGAAATAACAATCTTTGCTATTGACAAAAAATCCTATTAAGACTAGACTTATGCACCGACGACCAGAATAGCCGGCAAAACGAGTACAGGTTCGCAATGATGAACGCTCTAAAGGGCATCAGGACACCGGGTTAAGAAGCGGTGGCTGGTGCCCTTTTTCATAACGCTTGTCGATAACGGTCATAAGTACACAAACTTAAACCGGCCCGTATTCCGGGTTGTAGAGTGAAGCCGGAGGGGAGGAGGACTTATGATTAGAGTAATTATAAAGCGGCAGGTAAAAGAAGCAAGAAGTATGGTTGAATTGCTCAGACAACTTAGAATAGCAGCCTTACCACAGCCGGGATACGTTAGCGGTGAGACTCTCATCAACACAGAAGATAAAAATATCATTACCGTAATAAGTACCTGGCGTACACTCGAAGACTGGCAGAAATGGGAAGCCTCGGAACAAAGAGAAAGGATAATCAGGCAGGTAGAGACGCTCCTGGCTGCGCCATCGTTAACCGAGACATATGAAATATCGTCGACGGAGTAACAGTGGTAAAATGCATCAGGTCCGCAATCACCTGATACGAAAATTTTATTGAAGCCGATAACCATAATAAGGAGATAAACAATGGCTATCATAACAATCAGGGGTTCGCTGGGAAGTTGGGCACCGGAGATAGGCAGAAAGGTTGCTAAAGGAATTAACGCAGATTACATTGACAGAGAAATTATTGCCGAAGTGGCTGCACGTATCGTCTGGCCAGAGAATGCCGTGGAAGCAAAGGAGACTCCTGCCTGTGGTTTATTGGACAGGATAGCTGACGCATTAAAATATGTCTATACTTCCGGTACGGGACTCGAGGGCGTGTACCTGCCGACCTGGCAAATTGCGCTGGATGACAATCGCTATCTGGCAGGGCTGCAATCCGTTATCAACGACCTGGCTAAAAGTAAATCGGTTGTTATCTGCGGGCGGGGCAGCCAGTTCATATTAAAAGACTATCCGAACGCTTTTCACGTGCTGGTTATGGCGCCATTAGAGGTACGCTTAAAGCGCGTGATGGAAAATTTAGGAACCGACGAAGAAAATACCAGGAAAGAGATAACGCGCTTCGACAGCAGCCACCGTGAATTCACCAAGAAGTATTTTAACGCCGAGATAGAAGACCCGGCTAACTATGATTTGATTATCAATACGAAACATATCGACCTTGACACCGCTGCCGGTTTAATCACTACCGCTTCCTCGTCAAAGGTGGAAAATAAAAAGGTCAAAACCGGCTAGAAGACTGATACTAAATAAAAATTTCGATTAAACTGATAAACGATTAAAATAAATCAATAACTAACACTACAGGTATCAGCCACCTGATTGGAACTTGTGCGTCCACGTGTTTATCCCGATTATTGTCAAGTGATAGTGATTAACTTGAGTAAAAACTGAGTATCACAGAGATGCTCATCTTTCTATCAATTAAACAAACAACAACCCTTGATATTTATCACCGTAAATGAAGCGCAATAAAATAGAACCTGCTCAATACCTGGTATTAATATCTCATTAAAAAGGCGAGTGTGTCGTATGAATCTAAGGCTAATTACCCCGGCTGTGCAAGGAATAGCCCGTATATGCTAGTGAACTAGCTGGACTATTTGAAAAGCTACACCTTTTCGATGGTTATTCTTATGGAATCACCCTTCTTTAGATCCACAGACGACTCAAACTTAAGTGTCTCGACGTTATCAATCCTAACCCTCACGTTTTCGGATTTTCTAATATCTCCAGTTGCTTTGCCAAGTGCTTCTCCATGGTGGGCTTCACTTTCGTGTCCCCACCCTTGCTTCTCTTGACCTCTTCTAGTCCAGTCCGCTTTTACTGTTATTTTTATTGAATCGCCCTTCTTTAAATCGACAGAAGGCTTAAGCCTCAGCGTCTCAACATTATCAATCCTAATCCTTATATCACCGGATTTTCCGATATCTCCGGTTGTCTTGCCGAAAGCTTCTCCGATTTTGGCCTCCCCTTTTCTTTCCTCATCTTCTTTCGCTTGCTCTTTTTGAGCCCAGTCCGCCTGTCTTTTATTGTAGTCTGTTGCCATAATAACCTCCTATTATTATCGTAAGTTCATTGTCTAGTTATTTTACAGCAAATTCCTCTTTAATAAAACATGCTTTGGAATAGAAACGTATGCATGAACTACTTACATCCCGATGTTTGTCCAATAAGCAGCATACATTAAGCATTTATACTATTGACATTATGTAATTGCTGGAGTATACTCATCGCACTTGGGGAAAGATATTTAATATCCAGTAAAGAGAAATAAAATTGGATAAATTGAAGGGTATCAGCGCCTACTGAATTGGTTAGTAGTAGCTGATGCCCATTTTTTTATAAATAAAAAGGGGGGTTGAAAAGAGAACGTTAAATTCAGGAGCGCTGATCCTGCCATAAAGACTGCGACGCTGCAGGTTTTCTTTCCCAGCCTGGCAGCTTAATTTGCGCTCACTGGTACCTCCTGTGAGCGATGAACGTGGTTACTGAGTCTTGTGGTGA
>CAZOUZ010000079.1:0-8364 GCA_964583115.1 uncultured Dehalococcoidales bacterium | reverse complement strand
AGAGCTGATAGTTTTTAAGAGGGGCTTACGCCCCTCTTTTTTATATCCCTCTTTTTCAAAAGGGGACTAAGGGGGATTTTAAAAATCCCCCTGCCACCCTTCACTTTTCAAATGTCACCCTGAGTCCCGATTCGTCGGGACGAAGGGTCTCACCCTCTTAGATTCTTTATCACCCCCGATTCTGTGGAGACTACAACTCCTCCTGTCATTCTGAAGGAGCAAAGCGACTGAAGAATCTCCTCTCCCACCAGATTCTTCGTTTCACTCAGAATGACAGCCTAACTATTCCAAACTCAAATCCCTCCATTCAGGATTCATTGACTCAATGAGAGCAATCTTTTTCCTTCTCAACCACCCCTTGATTTGCTTCTCTCTCAGAATAGCGCTTTCTATATCCTCACAAGCATCATAAAACACGAGCTTTCCGACATTGTATCTACTGGTAAATCCTTTAACCAGTTTATTTTTATGCTCGTAAACCCTCTTTTTCAGGTCGTTGGTTACACCGGTATAAAGTACCCTGTTCGATTTATTAGTTATGATGTAAATATAATATTGCTTATCCATCTAAGAGGTTGCTCAGTCTCTACCTTTTGCCTCATGCCTACCACCTTGACTATGGAATGCAAGCATCAAGTAGCGACACATCACTATCAGTGAGTTCACGAATAGTTTGGAGATGTAGGCTAATTGGATGGGGTGAATCACCAATCATTTTACCAGTTTTGAATCTTAATCGTCGAAGAACCTCGGTAACATCTATTTCCTCCGGTTCATAACGTCCTGATTCAGGATAGTCACCACTAATACCAAATGTACCGTACTCATAACCAGGCTCGTTGGGATACTTCTCAGTAATAATGATACGTTCAACTAGATAACAATGCCCATCTACGTATGTTACAATATAAGCCCTTTCACCAAATAAGGTAGCTGAATGCAGCCTACTTTGATGGGAGTTATATGCAGGACTCTCGCCAAGGACACCGTCGGCCACATCTTTTAAATAGTTTCTATATTTCCAGAGGCATAGAACAGAAGACATACATTCACCTCCTTGAGGGGTAGACTAGCAGTATCTCCCCTCTATTTCCTTACCCCATCGCCTCTTTCTTTAACATCTCGGCTTTATCTGTCTTCTCCCAGGGGAGGTCGAGGTCGTCCCTGCCGAAGTGCCCGTAGGCGGCAAGCTGCCTGAAAATCGGACGGCGCAGGTCGAAGTACCGGATAATCGCTCCCGGCCTGAGGTCGAAGTGCTTGTCGACCAGGGCTTCTATAACTCCCTCGTCAACCTTGGCCGTGCCGAAGGTCTCGATGGAGACGGAGAGCGGATGGGCGACGCCGATAACGTAGGACAACTGAATTTCCAGGCGCTCGGCTAGCCCGGCGGCAACTATATTCTTGGCTATATAGCGGGCGGCATAGGCTGCCGTGCGGTCAACCTTGGTCGGGTCCTTACCCGAGAAAGCGCCGCCGCCGTGCCGGGCAATGCCGCCGTAGGTATCCACTAAAATCTTGCGACCTGTGAAGCCGGTATCCGATACCGGCCCACCGATAACGAACCGCCCCGTGGCGTTAACGTAGTATTTGGTATCGCTATCCATCAACGAAGCGGGAACAATCGGTTTAATGACGTGTTCGATAATGTCTTTTTCTATTTTCGCGCGGTCGATATCGTCATGCTGGGCGGCGATAACAACGCTGGTAACGCGCTGCGGAACGCCCTTGTTGTATTCAACCGTTACCTGCGACTTTCCGTCGGGACGCAGGTAGGGAAGAATCTTATCTTTTCTTACTTCGGCAAGGCGCAGGCACAGCTTATGCGACAGGGAAATAGGCAGGGGCATAAGCTCCGGTGTCTCGTTACAGGCAAAGCCGAACATCATCCCCTGGTCGCCGGCGCCAATCTTATCCAGGTCATCTTTACCCGCGCCGGTTTTTACCTCCTGCGACTGGCTGACGCCCATGTCGATATCGGTGGACTGTTCCTTGATACCGTTCAGAACGCCGCAGGACTTGTAATCGAAGCCGTACTCGGGATTGGTATAGCCAATATCCTTGATGACTTCTTTTACCACTGCGGGAATATCAACATAGCAACCGGTGGTAATTTCTCCCAGCACTATTACCAGTCCGGTGGTGGTAGCCACCTCACAGGCGACCCTGCCGTTAGGGTCCTGCGCCATTATTGCATCCAGAATTGCATCCGATACCTGGTCGCAGAGTTTATCGGGATGTCCCTCAGTAACTGATTCCGAGGTAAGCAAATATTTCGGTGAACTGCTGAATCTATTGGTCATTTTTTCTCCCTTCTATGTTCCTTCCTGCCAGCTTGTCAGGTACTTTTCCTGTTCCGCTGTCAGTGTATCAATCTTAATACCCATAGAGGCAAGTTTCAAGCTGGCAACCAGCTTATCGATTTCCTGGGGCACCGGGTAGACTTTAAGCTCAAGGTTCCCCCTGTTTTTGACCATATATTCCAGGCACAGCGCCTGATTGGCAAAGCTCATATCCATAACGCTTGCCGGGTGCCCTTCAGCCGCCGCCAAATTAATCAGCCTCCCCTCACCCAGCAGGTAGAGACGCCGACCGTCTTTCAAAGTATACTCGTCGACAAAGGGGCGTATCTCCCGCTTGCCGCCGGACATACTCTCCAGTGCCGGAATGTTTATCTCCACGTTAAAATGCCCGCTGTTAGCCAATATTGCCCCGTCTTTCATCACCTTGAAATGGACTTCATCGATGACGTGTTTATCGCCGGCCAGAGTAATGAAAATATCGCCTTCTTTAGCCGCCTCCATCACCGGCATCACCTGGAAACCGTCCATAGCCGCCTCCAGAGCACGCACCGGCTCCACTTCGGTGACAACTACCTGGGCGCCCATCCCCTTGGCCCTCATGGCAACGCCGCGCCCGCACCAGCCGTAGCCGCAGACGACAACCTTTTTACCCGCCCAGAGGACATTTGTCGCCCGGGTAATACCGTCCATAGTGCTCTGCCCGGTACCGTAGCGGTTATCGAAGAGGTATTTCGTCTGAGCGTCATTGACGGCAATGATGGGATATTTAAGCGCCCCGTCATTCTCCAGACTGCGGAGCCTGATAACGCCGGTGGTGGTCTCTTCGGTCCCGCCGATGACTCCTTCTATTAAGTCTTTTCGCTTGGTGTGAAGGGTGGTAACCAGGTCGGCACCGTCGTCTACGGTAAGCTGAGGACTATTATCGAGGGCAGTGCCGATATGTTTATAGTAGGTCTTATCATCCTCCCCCTTGATAGCATTGGTAGGGATGCCGTAATCCACCAGGGCGGCGGCGGCATCGTCCTGAGTGCTGAGGGGATTTGAGGCACAGAGAACGAGGTCGGCTCCCCCCTCCTTCAGAGCCAGGCCGAGGTTTGCCGTTTCCGTGGTGATATGAAGGCAGCCGGAAATACGGACACCTTTAAAAGGTTTCTCTCTGGCAAACCTTTCACGGATAAGCTTCACCACCGGCATCTCGCGGGCAGCCCATTCTATGCGCTGCTTTCCGGCTGAAGCCAGCGATGGGTCTCTTATATCATAGTTTTTTACTGACGCCATTAAATACTCCTTTATCCTTACTGCTTGCTTTTTGGACGCCCGCCTTTGTGAAGACGGGGGTTTTGCGCAGGGCAATCTTCAAGCGGCACCGGGCAGTCCAGACAGGTATCTCTTCCATACTCCTTGCATCCGTCCAGCCAGGGCACTTCGCCGTTGAACTGCCCGTGCAAAGGGTGCTTCTTTATATCATCCTTCGACGGTCTTCCTTGCCTCTTCATTCCTCGTTTCCTGTACTCACAGAATATATCCCTTACTTGAGTTAACATTTTATCAGAAAACCGGCGGGGAAATTCGCCTGAATTAATTCCTTTTCGAAACTTCTAAAAGCGGCGCCCGGTCAAACGGGTTTTCTTCAGAAGTTCTTACTCCTTATCATTCACCTGTCCCGCCGTATTTAAGCCCGAACTGCCCGGCAACGAAGTCCGGTATATCCAGCGTGCCCATAAGTACCGGCTTCTGGTGGCAGTCGCTGCCGCCGGTCATCAGCAGATTATGCTTCTTAGCGAACTCAACATAGCGGGCAATGGTTTCCGCATCGTGCCTCGAATGCCAGCACTCGACACCATCGATGTATTCTAACATATATTCCCTTACTATATTCGCCTGCTCGCCCAGGTCTTGCGTTATTCTCACCAGCGATGTCCCGTTCGGGTCATTCGGGTGGGCGAGCACCAGCACCCCGCCGGCGTTCCTGACCAGTCCCGATGCCTCGGCAAGGGAAAGCGGGTATTTCGGCACGTCACATTTGACCAGGTATTTGTCAAAGGCTTCCTGCCTGTCGCCGACAATCCCCTTGTCCACAAGGTAGTTCGCTATGTGGGGCCTGCCGAAGGTGCCGTCAACGCTGTCCTCTATCGCCTTGAGGTCATTCTCGGCAAGCCGTTCGATGTTTTCTTTGTCGAACTCGATATTCAGGTTCTCCAGAATCTGGCGCGCCCTGGTCTCCCTGTGTTCCGCTATCAGCTTGAGCTTATTCTCCAGTTCCCGATTGTTGAAATCATAACGGTAGCCAAGGAAGTCCAGTGAAACAGATTTACCCTCATACTGAAAAGTCACATTCAGCTCCACGCCGGTAATATATCCAATACCATTTTCCTCGGCAAGAGCGATTGCTTTTTCCTGGCAGACGATGGAATCATGGTCGGTTATCGACATAAAGTCGAGGCGTCTTTTTGACGCCTCTTTGAATACCTCTTCCAGAGAGAAAGCGCCGTCAGAGCCGGTGCTGGTATGGATGTGCAGGTCTATCTTCATCCCTGCTTCTCCTCCACGCCGATGACATACCAGCCTTCCGGCGGGTCGGCGCTGGTATCCACCACCAGGTGCACCAGCGGAAGCCCGGGATAGCTTTTCTTCAGGTCGTCGAGGTCCACCGCCTCGAACCTGGCTTTATTATTCAGGTAAGCCTGCTCGGTGAGAGCGTTCGACTGATAGTCCTCTTTAGTCCGGGCGAGAATGCGCTTTATGGAGACTTCCTGCGGACAGGAAGTCTGCTGTATTATGAAAGTCTTTTTGTGTTTGGCGGCGATTTCGGCGGCGCGCCTCCTCAGCTCCTGGGTAACGAAGGTGGCATCGAGTATCACGCCGTCGTTATCCTTTAAGCTTTCGTCCGCCCGCCGGAAGGTTTCATCATAGACAAGAGTCCGCTTGTCCATATTGGAAGCGACCTTCTCATCGAAAATATCTTCGTCTTTAAGCACTTCGAGCCGGATAATATCGGAACGCAGGAGCGGATAGTTTTTAATCTTCGCTATCTCCTCGGTCGTTTCGGTCTTCCAGGTGCCGGGCAGTCCGCAGGCAATCAACACAAAATCATCGCCCAACTCATTCTCAACATATTTCAAAAACGGCTCTCTCAATTGTTTCCCCTTTTTCTGATGTTCATCGCTCCCGGACTTTCCGTCAATCAGCAGGCAATGCCTCAAATATACGATTCGGCAAGCTCGAAGTATCCGGCAGCAGAATAATTCTTTCTCATCGCAATCATTTTATTCCAAGCTGCTTTCTGATTAGCTGGCAAAGGCTCTCTTTGATTTCAGAATGACGGGGTATCGGAGCTTTCTTGCCGTTTATACGATTAACATATATGTCATGCTTTTTGCCATGCCGCCTTAAATAGCAGCCTTCATTCACCAGTTCCCTGAGGAACTCCCGCCGTTTCACACCTCGATACCTATCTCTTTAGTTTCGAATGCAATCTCGGGTAAGCTCTCTTCATCAGCCATTAAATGATAAGCATCTCGGATATTTTCTTTCAGCTCTTCGATAGACTCACCCTGGCTGAAAACACCAGGAACTTCTTTTAATCTTCCGACATACCACCCTTCGTCCATCCAGTATTCCAATGTGAAATGCCTCACCATAGTCTATCCTCCCTGTTCACCGGCTATTACCATTCTACCCTATATACGATTCGGCAAGCTCGAAGTATCCGGCAGCAGCAGCCTGCGCCTCAGTCTTTTCCTCCTCCGGGATATGGGGGTCGTCGAGCTTGAAGCTCTCCACCTTGCCCCGGACATAAGCCCGGTAGCACTTGTAGAAATTAAGCAACTGGAGCAGGTCATCGTCCCCGCTGAGCTTTACGTAGGCATCGACGAAGCTCTGTGAAAGGTCGGTCCTTCCGTAATTGTCCAGGTCCATCGCCAGGAAAGCAATCTCCGAGGCGGTATCGCAGTACCGGAACCGGTCATTGAACTCGATGCAGTCATAGATGTAAATGTCATCGCCAAAGCAGATGTGGGCGGCATGAAGGTCTCCGTGGCAGTCTTTTATTTTGCCATCGGCTATTCTTTCATAGAACAGGGAAACATTATCCTCTATAAACCCGTTGGTGTAATCTTTGATTTGCCGGTACCTCTTCTGGGAAATCGTGTTGCCGATGTACCTTACCGTCTGAATGAAATTTTCCTCGGTATTGGTGATAATCGACTCAAGGTCGCCGAAGTCGCTGATAGTGGCGTTTGTCGCCGCTTTCCGGTGAAACCCGGCCAGCTTTCCGGCAACGCCGGAAAGCATCTCCGCCGACACCTCATTTTTCGCCAGCAGCACGTTAAGCATCCTGTCCTGCGGCAGGTAAAGCATTTTCACGGCGTACTCTACCGTTTTCCCCTTGCCGTCTAAAGCAAAAACGTCCTTGTCCTGGGTGATTGGGACAACGCCCAGATAGGCTTCGGGGCAGAGGCGCCGGTTAAGCTCGACCTCCCGCTGGCAGTAAAACTGGCGCTTCTGCAGGGTTGTATAGTCCAGATAGCCCAGGTCCACCGGCTTCTTTATCTTGTACACGTAATCTCCGGTGAGAAAAACGAATGACATCTGGGTCTGCATAAGTTCTACTTTCGATGCAGCATCAGGGTAGATGCCGGGGTCAAGGAGAGCTTGAGCCAATTCAGGTAATTCGGACATAAAAAATCCCGCCTCAATAAATAAATTTCAAGGATATTATACTATGTTCTGAGATTTTATGCTTCCCAATACCACCGTATAGAAGCCTCCGGCCCTGCCCTTCATCCGGGCAGCCGCCGTCTTAAACGGTCAGCCGGTTATGCAGCGGCTTTTTCAGCCTTCTGTTTCGCTTCCAGCTTCTTTTTCTTTTTCCGGTGCTTTTGAACTGCTACTCTTTTTGATTTATTCATATCTCTACTTAATTTACCCTAAATTAGCTTTTTCCGCCACCCCCCGCCATTACTATCTCGGCAAACCTTCTGAAAGAGCGGTCGTAAGTCTTCTCCACCTCGGGCGGAAAAACACAGGCGGGAAGCTCATCGAACTTCAGGTGATAGGCAATACACTCACAGCACTTCCCCTTTCTGGAACAGGACGCGTAGGTGCAGGGGCAATTAGCCTGGTTTACCTCAATCGAACACTCCATTAAAACCCTCTCTTATAGATACCGTTTCCTTATCGTCTCCGAAAGCTCCACCAGCAGCTCCAGAGCTCTGCCGGCTCCCTCTTCGGATAGAGTCGTCAGCGTGCAGCTTGGAGTCAGCAAGCCCTGCCTGACCAGTTGCTCGAACCGGACGCCGTTTCTGGTGAAAGGCGCTATCGCCTCCTCAAGGCGGTCTTTAAGGCTGGCTGCCGTTTCCTTTGCCAGCTTCTCAGCCTCATTGGGGACAATCCCCCAGGCGATTGCCCCACCCCTGTCCAGGAACTTCTTGACCTCGGCGGGATAGAGAGTCAGCGATTCAGCGTAGTTGTACGTATCGAAATTCAGTATATCGATGCTGGTATCGAGCAATACCGACCAGTCGGTATTGCCGCAGCAGTGAGTCCCTTTTATCCCGCTGATACCGCCGAAGACCTCCTCCAGCAGCCCGATAACCTTTTCCCGTGACAGCGATACGAACGCCGAGCCGTAGGATACCATATATGGCTCGTCAACAAAGATAATGGTATTTTTCGAGATTTTTCTGAGTTTTTTCTCCTGCCAGCCCGCCTTGAGCCTGAGCAGCCTGGCGGCGGCATCCCCCAGAACATCGTCGTAAATTATCGACCGTTTGTCCTTATCGGTAACGGTCAGTCCCCAGCTTATCGGTCCCGTTACCTGCCCTTTCACCGCCAGGGGAGACAGGTTTTCCAGACTGAGGAAGGCGTGCAGACCGGCGGCATAGTCCTCGCTTACCGGGAACTTGTCGTAATCGTCCTCAAGATAGGCGGTATAGAGCTGCTCCAGCGGCTGCTGATAGTCCTGAGAACGGTCTACGTAGATTCTACTTTCCTCTTCATTGACCACCACCCCGGGAAATCCCTGGCTGTACTGGACATACATATTCTCCAGGAACGAGCGGTC
>CAZOUZ010000078.1:0-8465 GCA_964583115.1 uncultured Dehalococcoidales bacterium | reverse complement strand
TATCAGTACCCCTCTAACCGGGTCGTGTCATTTCCATCTTAGATTTTTCCGCCCATTTTTCATCGGGGATAGCCCTCGGAATGCACAGAACTGATTTTTAGACTGCTGCTTATCTAGACTCTGTTTGCATTTGGTTTATTAAACTATCATTGCTTCGCCCCGACGAAATCGGGGCGAAGCAATAACATCATCAACCAAAACCCGGTAGTACCCAACAAGTGAAAGATTTTATGACCCAGGTATTGAATGTAGTTGGAGCTATAGCGAAACGCACGGTGAGGACAGGGGAGTAATTAACAGGTAAGCTTCTATCTTCCGCGTTTTGCCCTTTCTATGGCTGCGTCCATCTCCTTTTGCTGTGCCCTGTGCCGCCACCTCGCCACGATTTCCTGCCTTGACGGTCTGTCTGCCTCAACCAACTCTTCCGTCGGCCGCATCTTCGTTGATTTTCGCCTTGTCGTTCTGTCTATAGCCTTCCTGATTAAGGCATAAATCAACAATAGACAAGCTATTACCAGCAGGAATGCCCCAGTAAAAGCAAGAAAAGCCGAGCCAATAAGATAGCCCGTAATAAGGAGCACAGCAGCGACGATGCAGCAAATAATGGCTGCCCGGAGAGGACGCCGCGCTATAATACGCTCAAGCCACCCGATATCAGACCGTGCGGACTCGGGATTACCTGCCGACCACCACATACTCCTGCTACCTCCGGCTATGCTTTAACAGTTTCAGGATATCGTACATTTTGAGATTTGAGTTTATTTTTTTTCAGCCGGATTGTCAACGCCGGTTCTTTCAGCGGGCAGCTATTTGCTATCGTCCATTCCGCTTGTATTTATCTTTGTCGGGGCCACCATTCCGCTTGACATAATCATTCTCATTGCTTCGTCAACCGTCAGATCGGTGCGGATAATCTTATCCCCGGCAACTATCTCGAAGTAGCCTGAAGTGGGTACCGGGGCCGTCGGCACGAATATGGCATACAGCGTGTTCCCCGATTCATCTTCAATTTCATTGGTGATGAAAGCCAGAGTCTTCATACCGTCCCGGGGAAACTCGACAAGCACTACCTCTCTGAAGGCGGCAGTCTTTACCCTGTAGCCGGAGAGAGCATCCACCACCTGCTTGAAACCCCTGTAAACCTGCCGGAAAAGAGGTATCCTGGTCACCAGTGATTCTCCGAAGTGGAGCACCCTGCGGCCTAATATGTTACTGGCGATAACCCCCGTTACATAAATTAAAATTACGGCTATGCCAAAGCCTACTCCGGTAATCCTGTGGCCGAAAATCAATTGAATTACCGGCTGAAGAATATTATCGATATTCACGAAAAACCAGACCAGGACCGCTATGGTAGCAACTATCGGGACCACAACGATAATTCCGGCCAGGAAATGCTTTCTCATCGCCCTCATCAAGCGGCGCCAGACCGATTCAGATTTTCCGCTCTGCATTATCCACCACCTCCGGAGCATTCATCACCTACACTATATCACAAATTTTTACATACAACCCCGTCAGCGGGGCGGTTAATAAAGCGGTGCCGCCCGATAGGGCGCTGTCACCTTGTTACTGCCAGGGGCTTGATGCTACAATGAAGCTGCGGCTTTGCCTTAGATGTCATTCTGAGGAATCCCGATGAAATCGGGATGACGAAGAATCTATGGGTGGGGTAATTAAGTCACCCCTCAACCCCGAGACCCTTCGTCCCGACAAATCGGGACTCAGGGTGACATGGACGTACTACTTTTAGGGCAAGACCCTAAACTGCTGCAGGGGGAATGAATGCCGTTAGATTCCATAATTGTAAAGGGCGCCCGTGAGCACAACCTCAAGAACATAGACGTGGTTATTCCCCGTGATAAGCTGGTGGTAATCACCGGGGTCTCCGGCTCGGGGAAAAGCTCGCTTGCCTTCGATACCATCTATGCCGAGGGACAGCGCCGCTATGTCGAGTCCCTCTCCGCCTATGCCCGTCAGTTCCTGGGCAGGATGGAGAAGCCGGAGGTCGATTACATAGAGGGTTTGAGCCCGGCGATTTCAATCGACCAGAAAGGTCCCAGCCGCAACCCGCGCTCGACAATGGGGACGATAACCGAGGTCTATGACTACCTGCGCCTGCTCTTCGCCAGGGTCGGCCACCCCCACTGCCCGAACTGCGGGAGGGAGATAGCCAGTCAGACGGTGCAGCAGATTGTAGATTCTATCCGGGGGATTCCGGAAGGCAGCCGGATTATGATTATGGCGCCGCTGATTAGAGACCGCAAGGGCGAGTACCAGTCCGTATTCGAAGACCTGCGAAAAGCCGGTTATGCCCGGGTGAGGGTCGATGGGGAAATCCGCGACCTTTCCGAGGAATTTCAGCTCGATAAGAACAGAAAGCACTCCATCGAGGCAGTTATAGACAGACTTATAACCGGGCAAAGTGACGGCCAGGGACGCATCGCCGATTCGGTAGAGACCGCTCTCAAGCTCGGAGCCGGAGTGGTGCTGGTATCCGTTATCGACGGCGAGGAGTTCATGTTCTCGGAGCACTTTGCCTGCGTTTACTGCGGGATAAGCCTCGGCGAGATTGCCCCCCGCACTTTCAGCTTTAACAGCCCTCACGGCGCCTGTCCGGCCTGCACCGGCCTGGGCTTCAAACAGGAGATAGACCCCGACCTGGTGCTTAACAAAGACCTCTCCATTATGGAGGGAGCGATTCGCCCCTGGCAGTTCCATAGCTGGTATCTCTGGCGGGTAGAGTCCCTCGCCAGGACCAATGGCTTCTCACTGAACAGGCCGCTTAAAGAAATCAGCCAGGAACAGATTGACCTGCTGCTCTACGGAGAGGGCGGGGAGCCAGCGGTTTACCGCAACCGCTTCGGCAGGATAAGGCGGGTATTCGACGGTTTCGAAGGTATTATACCGACTATGGAGCGGCACTACCGCGAGACGGAATCGGAGAACTCGCGGGCTAACATCGAGCGCTACATGGTATTGAAGACGTGTCCGGTCTGCGAAGGTAAGCGGCTGAAACCGGAATCCCTGGCGGTAACCATCGGCGAAAGAAATATTATAGAAATCAGCAGTATGTCCGTCATCCAGGCGCTGGAGTGGGCGGATAATATAGGCAACAGCGTGCTGACGGAACGGGAGATGATGATAGCTCACCAGGTGCTCAAGGAGATTAAAGCCCGTCTCGGCTTCCTGAAAGACGTCGGGCTGGACTATCTCACCCTTGACCGCCCCTCAGCCACCCTGAGCGGCGGTGAAGCCCAGCGAATCCGCCTTGCCACCCAGATAGGCAGCGGGCTGATGGGGGTACTCTACATCTGCGACGAGCCGACGGTAGGTCTCCACCCGGCTGACGGCTCCCGCCTTATCGATACATTAAAGAGGCTGAGAGACCTGGGCAATACCATACTCATCGTCGAGCACGATGAAGCTATGATGCGGGCTGCCGACCACATAATCGATATCGGCCCCGGCGCAGGTGAGCACGGCGGCGAGATTGTCGCCACCGGGACTATTGACGATATTATGAAAGCGGAGAATTCGATAACCGGCCAGTATCTGAGCGGGGCGAAGCAGATTCCGCTCCCCGGGGAGCGCCGCCCGGGCTCCGGCGATGAGATAGTAATACTGGGCGCCAGGCAAAATAACCTCAAGGACATAAGCGTCAACATCCCTCTGGGCAAGTTCGTCTGCATAACCGGGGTCTCCGGCAGCGGTAAAAGCACCCTTGTCAATGAAATCCTGTATAAGAAACTTGCCCAGATTTTTTACCGGTCGCGGGTGCGTCCCGGCGACTGCGATGATATCACCGGAGCCGAGCATATAGACAAGGTCGTGAATATTGACCAGTCGCCCATCGGGCGTACTCCCCGCAGCAATCCGGCTACCTATACGGGGATATTCACCCCCACCCGCGAGCTTTTTGCCACCGTTCCCGAAGCTCGGATGAGGGGCTACGCTCCGGGGCGGTTCTCTTTCAACGTAAAGGGGGGACGCTGCGAAGCCTGCAGCGGGGAAGGATTTATCCAGATAGAAATGCAATTCCTGCCGGATGTAACCGTCCCCTGCGAGGTATGCCAGGGAAAGCGCTACAACCGTGAAGCCCTGGAGATTAAGTTCAGGGGCAAGAATATCGCCGAGGTACTGGATATGACCGTAGAGCAGGCCCTATCCTTCTTCGAGCATTTCCCGAAGGTAAGGAATAAACTGCAGACCCTGCGGGATGTCGGGCTTGGCTATATCCGGCTCGGACAGCCGGCTCCCACGCTCTCCGGTGGTGAAGCCCAGCGGGTAAAGCTGGCTACCGAGCTTTCAAAACGCTCGACGGGCAGGACACTGTATATCCTGGATGAGCCGACCACCGGACTTTCCTTTAGTGATATAGCGGCACTGCTGAGCGTGCTTCAGCGCCTGGTCGATGCCGGCAACACGGTAATCGTCATCGAGCACCAACTGGACGTGATTAAAAATGCCGATTACATCATCGACCTGGGTCCCGGCGCCGGTGATGAAGGCGGCTATATCGTTAATACGGGTACCCCCGAGGAAATTGTCAAAGAGAAGTCTTCGGCTACCGGTAGATACCTGACAAGAGTTTTACACAAAGATACCGAATACGCTGCTGTTCCCCAATAGAGGTTTTATTGGCTAAAGAAGAAATACCGCCGTCCGTGAACACCGGCAAGCCGAAAATATTTTACGGCTATATCATTGTCGCCGCCAGCTTCGTCATAATGGCGATGATGCACGGCACCTACAACACCTTCGGTATCTTTTTCACTCCGCTGGAATCGGATTTCAGCATTACCAGGGCGGTGCTTTCCGGCGCCAATTCCTTTGCTTTCCTGATAATGGGCGTTTCGTCCATAGTCGCCGGCATACTGGCCGACAGGTTCGGTCCAAGGAGAGTGCTGACCGCCTGCGCCGTAATTTTCGGCGCCGGCTTCCTGTTGCTGTCGCGGGCAACCGCCGTCTGGCAGCTATACCTTATTTTCGCCCTGACGGGTATCGGCCTCAGCGCGCCCGATATCGTGCCGCTGTCCACGGCGGTCAGGTGGTTTGTCAAGAAACGCGGGGCGATGAGCGGCATTATGAAGGTCGGCACCGGTACCGGGATGACGATTATGCCCCTGGTAGCCAGCATGCTGATTGCCGCCGTCGATTGGCGCAACGCTTACCTCATTCTGGGCGCCCTGGTGCTGGTAACCGTTATTCCGCTTGCCCAACTGCTGCGGCGGGAACCGCGGGAAATGGGACTGCTGCCGGACGGCGAGAGCCAGCCGGCAACCGTGAAACCGTCTCTTGCCGAGGAAGGGCTGTCCCTGAAGGAAGCAATTCACACCCGGCAGTTCTGGATGGTCTGCGGTTACCACGCGACAACTGTCTTATGCGGCATAACTTTGCTGACCCACATTGCGCCTCACGCCATTGACATGGGCGTGCCGGACACGATTGCTGCCGGCGCCGTATCCCTTATCGGGGGGGCAAGCATCGCCGGACGGCTGGTGATGGGCTTCGCCGGCGACCGTATCGGGCAGAAGCGGGCGACGGTTATCTGCTTTATCATACTGATTACGGCATTATCCTGGCTGCAAATAGCCGGGGAACCCTGGATGCTCTACCTGTTTGCCGCCGTCTACGGCTTCAATCACGGAGGTTTCTTTGCCCTTATCTCACCGTTTATAGCCAGACTTTTCGGCACTCGCTCCCATGGCACGCTCCTGGGCAGCGTCATTTTTTGCGGCACCGTCGGCGGGAGTATCGGTATAGTTCTGGCCGGGCATATATTCGATATAACCGGCAGCTACCGGATAGCCTTCATCATCATGCTGGTACTGGCAATTATCGGGATAACTCTGGCTGCACTAATCAAACCGGTTGATAAAGGAAAAACGGATGAATAAAGAAATCGAGACGGAAAAGAAAGGGTTTTTCTACGGCTACGTTATAGTCGCCATCGCCTGCCTGGTCAATGTAATACTCGGTGGGACGCTCTATACCTTCAGCGTCTTCTTCGAGCCGCTGTCCGGTGAGTTCGGCTGGACAAGGGCGGTAACCTCCGGGGCGTTCTCGCTGTATATGATTCTGCACGGTTTTCTTTATATAGTCACCGGCAGACTGAACGATAAGGTGGGTCCCAGGATAGTCCTGTCCGGCTGCGGCTTATTTATGGGACTGGGCTACCTGCTGATGTCGCAGGTCAATGGCATCTGGCATATATACCTGTTCTACGGAGTAATAATCGCCGTCGGGATGAGCGGCGGCTACGTGCCGATAACATCCACCGTAACCAGGTGGTTTGAGAGCAATGCCAAGCGGGGGCTGATGATAGGCATCTCTATTGCCGGTACCGGTATCGGCACGATGATTATGCCGCCACTCGCCAACTGGCTCATCTCCAGCTATGGCTGGCGCACCTCATACACGGTGATAGGCATTATGGTCCTGGTCCTGATTATGGCAGCCGCCCAGTTTATGAAGCGCGCTCCTGAGCAGATGCAGCAGCCTTCCCGGGACCGAAACGGAGCAATAACGGACAGTCCGCCTGTAAAATCCCGGGGGCTTTCCCTTAAACAGGCGATACGAACCAGGCAATTCTGGCTATTATCGGTAGCCTACTTCGGCTTCGGCGTGTTTTTACAGGCGGTTATGGTGCATATAGTGCTCCATGCCCGAGGAATGGGAATCTCGCCGGCGGCAGCAGCTAATATTTTCGTGGCAATCGGCGGTTTGAGCCTTATCGGCAGGATTGGCATGGGCAGCGCCGGCGACCGTATCGGCAATAAGTCCGTTATCATTATCAATTTTGTCCTGATGGCAGCCGCTCTGGCCTGGCTGTTAATTGCCAAGGAGATGTGGATGCTAATCCTGTTTGCCGGCGCTTTCGGCTTCGCTTACGGCGGACTGGTAGCCGCGCAGTCACCGATTATCGCCGACCTGTTCGGAATAAGCTCGCACGGGGTGATTCTGGGAGTTATTGTCTCCATCATCACCATCGGCGCCGCCATCGGGCCGGTAATGGCGGGAGCAATATTCGATTTCACGGAAAGCTATTTCCCCGCTTTCCTTGTCTGCGTAGCATTTAGTATTATAGGATTAATACTGACCTTGTTCTTAAAGCCAATCGCCGGAGGAGGTGAAAAATGACACGTGAAGAAGCGCTCGATTCCATCAGGGATAACGTGGAGAATGAAAACCTTATCAAACATATGCTGGCAACCGAGGCAATTATGGAAGCTCTGGCTGGACGGTTCGGCGAAGATAAAAATAAGTGGGGACTTGCCGGTCTCCTGCACGACATCGACGTCGAACTGACCGAGGGCGATATGAGCAGCCACGGCAGGCTCGGAGCCGACCTTGTCAGGGAAATGGGGGTAAGCGAGGACATAACCCACGCTATCCTCGCCCATAACGAGATGCTCGGCGTCCCCCGCGAGACGAATATGGACAAGGCGCTTTTTTGCGCCGACCCCCTGACCGGCTTAATCACCGCCGCCGCCTTGGTCAGGCCCGACAAGAAGCTGAGCAGCGTCGAGCCTAAATCGGTCAGGAAGAGGTTCAAGGAAAAGAGCTTCGCCGCCGGCGCCAGCCGGGAGAACATCGCTACCTGCAGCGAAATTGGGATTGAACTTGACGATTTCATCGAGCTTGGTTTAAAAGCAATGCAGGGAATCGCTCCCGAACTGGGATTGTAGTTATTTCTACCTCACCCCCTTACCAGGAGCCTTTCCTCAAATGTCATTCTGAGCCCCGATGTTAATCGGGGCGATGGAATCGGGACGACGAAGCAATCTCAAACACAACTGTCATTCTGAGGAACGGAGTGACGAAGAATCTCCGGGTGGGGTAACTAATATACAGGCAGACACTCCTCAGCCCCGAGACCCTTCGCTACGCTCAGGGTGACATGGACATACTGTTTTCAGGGCAAGGTGCTTCGAGGAAGCAGGCACAGTATTTTTCAAAAAGGAAATCGACGGACGTCAGTACCACGACACAATGAAATCGTAGATGAACTGGCGAAAAAAATTTGCCGGGATTTGGATATACAATTCCGGAAATAAGAGGCGGGGATGAGATGCAATATAGAGCAGTTATTAAAAAAAGCGGCAACTGGTGGATAGGCTGGCTGGTAGATATACCTGGAGTCAACGCTCAGGAAAAAACTAAGGAAAAACTCATCGAATCGCTGAAAATCTGCGCTGAAGATATGCTGAATACACCCTTCGAGCCCAAGGGTGAAGAGGAGCTGGTAAAAATCGAGGTGTAGAACCACCCCCCACTGCCAATTAGATTTGAAAGAGAAATATAGAGGTGTTTTTAAGAGGAGCTTTGCCCCTCTTAAGTTTCCTTAAGGGCGGAGGGTGGGAATAGATATCAAAACGGGGAGGGGATTCAATAAAGACTAGCTCACCTCGATGGTCGAACCTTCGGCGGTCTTGACGACATCGATGCGGGTGGGGAAGGCA
>CAZOUZ010000077.1:0-8484 GCA_964583115.1 uncultured Dehalococcoidales bacterium | reverse complement strand
AGGTTATATCGTAGACGACGCGGTTGACGCCGGGGACTTCGTTGACGATGCGGTTTGAAATCCGTGCCAGCAGGTCGTAGGGGAGGCGCGCCCAGTCGGCAGTCATAGCGTCCTCGCTGGTAACGGCGCGGATGGCGACGAGATAGCCGTAGGTCCGGTAATCGCCCATCACGCCAACGCTTTTGACATCGGTAAGCACGGCAAAGGTCTGCCACAGCGAGCCGTATAGCTTTGCTTTCTTAATTTCGTTCATTACGATGAAATCTGCCGAACGCAGTATCTCCAGCTTCTCTTTCGTAACCTCGCCGATGATACGAATCGCCAGTCCCGGTCCGGGGAAGGGCTGCCGCCAGACCATTTCTTCGGGCATACCCAGCTCAAGCCCTACCTTGCGCACCTCGTCCTTGAAAAGGTAGCGCAGGGGTTCAATCAGGTTGAGCCTCATCCTCGCCGGCAGTCCGCCTACGTTATGATGGCTTTTTATCTTGGCAGAGGCAGTGCTTCCCGAGGCGGCGCTCTCTATAACGTCCGGGTAAAGCGTCCCCTGGGCAAGAAAATCAACCTTGCCTATTCTATTAGCCTCTTCTTCGAATACCTCGATGAATTCCTCGCCGATAACTTTACGTTTAACTTCCGGGTCGGTAACGCCTTTCAGCCGGTCGAGGAACCTTTCAGTGGCATCTACATAGATAATCTTCATACCCAGGTTCTCTTTGAAGACCTTGAATGTCCTTTCCACTTCTTCACGGCGCAGCAGTCCGTTATTGACGAAGATACAGGTAAGCTGGTCACCGACAGCCCGGTGTATGAGGGTGGCGACGACCGCCGAATCAACCCCTCCCGAGAGGGCGTTAATTACCTTCCCTTTGCTGACCTGCTTCCTAGTGCCGGCTATGCTGTCATTTATGAAGTTGCCTATCGTCCAGTTTCCCTTGCAGCCGCAGATGTTAAAGGCGAAATTTTCCAGGATGGTCTTCCCCTGGGGAGTATGGGCTACCTCGGGGTGAAACTGGATGCCGTATATCCCATCGTTATTGCCCATAACGGCGACGGGGGAATTCTCGGTTTGGGCTAAAGCGTTAAAACCGGGCGGCATTTCTTCAATCCTGTCACCGTGACTCATCCAGACCGGCGGAGATTCTTCGAGACCGGCGAAGAGTGGGGAGTCCACTTCACTCAGGTGAAGGATGGCGTGACCGTACTCCTGCTTTGCTCCCGGCGTCACCTGCCCGCCAAGCTGCTTGGTGATTACCTGCATACCGTAGCAGATACCCAGCACCGGCAGGTGGCTCTCGTAGATATAAGCCGGAGCCAGAGGAGCATTTGCCTGATAAACACTTGCCGGACCTCCGGAGAGGATGAATCCTTTCGGCTTGAGCGGCGCTATCTTTTCCCAGGGAGTGTCATGCGGGACCATTTCGCAGTATACCTGGCATTCCCGTATCCGGCGGGCGATTAGCAGGCTGTACTGAGAGCCGAAGTCGATGACAATTATAGCTTCGCGCTCGGTAATGGGCGCAGCTTTCTTGGCAACGACGGGCTGCTCGCCGTCCATCTCCTTGGCGATTTCCAGGTAGGTGGAGACTTCGATATCGCCGCTGGTGGTTACTCTGTGAACGTCTGCATCCGGGTTCTGCTTTAATTTTCTTCTAGCCATATCTTATTATACTTGTCTTATCCGGTTACAGGAGAGACATTTTACTTCCCAGTCCTCTACACTCGCTCAAGACCTCAGAAGAAGGCTCTCTGAGTGCGGCGACACTTTCAACAGCCTTTTTCAGGCCCAGGTTGTCGCAAAGTTTATTAAGACTTTCTATTGCCTTTACCCCTCCGTTACCGTGGCTGCCGAACGTAGCGTAGGGTTTGCCGTCGACCTTGCCCTTCATGGCAAAAAAGTTGCGGTCGAAAAAGTCCTTAATCATTCCCGCTTCATAGCTGAAGTAATTTGGCGTACCCATGATGATGGCATCGCAGCCGAGCAGGTCATCGGCGTTGGCATCGGCTGCTTTTTTCAGGCTGACGGTAGCGCCTGCCGAAAGTGCCCCGTCGTAGACCGCCTGTGCCATTTTCCCGGTATTTCCGCTCTGGGAATGGTAAATAATTAGCACCTTTGCCATCTTTCCCCTCTCTCTGTTTTAGCCCTATTATATCACCAATTAGCAGAACTCTGACAATAGATGGACGCTAAAATGCATTTTTTACTGCTATCGGAGGCTGTGTTATACTATCTTCGGGCGGAGGAAAATATTCCGGAACAGGGAAAAGAGACAAATGACAGGCAAGCTTTCCTCGACTATCTCCGGACAGATTGAAAAGGGAGTTTCCATTCTCAAGCAGGGCGGGGTAATCGCCTATCCTACCGATACCGTCTATGGTCTGGGTGCCTGTGCCGGTATTACCGGGGCTGTGGAGCGGGTGTACGAGGTGAAAGAGCGGCCGCGGAATATGCCGCTTCCCCTGTTGCTGTCGGATGTATCCCAGATAACCGGGGTTGCCGGGGTGATACCGTCGGTTGCCTGGCTTTTAATCCGTAGCTTTTTGCCCGGTGCCCTGACGCTGGTTTTGCTCAAGTCCGCTTTTGTCCCCGATATAATCAGCGGCGGAGGGAATACTGTAGCCGTGCGTATCCCGGCCCACCCTGTTCCGGTTGCCCTGATAAGGGGTCTCGGGC
This sequence comes from uncultured Dehalococcoidales bacterium, assembly GCA_964583115.1. Classification (GTDB taxonomy): domain Bacteria; phylum Chloroflexota; class Dehalococcoidia; order Dehalococcoidales; family UBA2162; genus CAYVOV01. The sequence continues at coordinate 5,813 of CAZOUZ010000077.1, read as the reverse complement.
TTCCTGTTGTCGGCACCAGTGCCAATCTTAGCGGCAAGCCCAGCCCGCTGACGGCTGAGGAGGTAAATTCTCAACTCGGAGGCAGGATAGACCTGGTTATTGACGGCGGAAAGTGTCCGGGAGGCAAAGAGTCCACGATAGTTGACCTGACCGGGGAAAAGCCCGTTATACTGCGCCAGGGGGCGATACCGGCAGAAGAGATAGAGCGGGTGTGCGGGACATTAGCTTAAAGGAGGCTCAGGAAATGCGCATTGCTATTGGCTGTGACCACAGGGGAATTGACTTCAAGCAGGGGGTCATAAAGATACTTACCGAAGCCGGACACAGCTATAAGGACTTTGGTACCTATACCACCGATGCGGTGGACTATCCCGATATTGCCAGAGAGGTTGCCGGGGCGGTAGCCAGAGGCGATTTTGAACGCGGTATTTTGATATGCAACAATGGCATTGGTATGAGTATGTCGGCTAATAAGGTTAAGGGGATAAGAGCTGCCCTGTGTTATACTGCCTTCAACGCTCGCCGGACTCGTCAACACAATGATGCCAACATCCTTTGTCTGGGGGCAGGAGAAGAACAAGTACAGGAGCCTGTATCTGAAATCGTCAATGCTTTTCTTACCAGCGAGTTCGAAGGGGGGAGGCACCAGCCCCGGGTCGACAAGATTAAAGCTATGGAGGGCTAGATTGCCGGATTTAAGGAAGCCGAAAGCAATCCTGTTCGACCTCGATGACACGATAATTGCTTTTAGCAGCGCCGGCGATGAATGCTGGCAGGAACTTTGTAACCGGTTTGCCCCTCTCACAGGAGGACTTGAAGCAGAAAAACTATTAGAAGCCATTGATGAGGTGCGTAACTGGTACTGGGATGACCCGGAACGCCACCGGCGGGGACGTCTAAATCTTGTGGCTGCCCGCCGTGAGCTGGTCTCGCTGGCTTTCTCAAATCTTGGAATAGACAACGCCGCTATAGCTAACCGGCTCGCCGATGCCTACTCTACCGAAAGAGAAGAAGCTGTTACACTTTTCCCCGGGGCTATCGATACACTGAATCATTTCAGGGATAACGGTCTAAAACTGGCGCTGCTCTCCAACGGCGCCTCGGAACTCCAGCGTAAGAAAATAGAACGGTTCAAGCTGGCTTCATTTTTTGATTGTATTATCATCGAGGGTGAGCTCGGCTTTGGTAAGCCGGATAAACGGGTCTTTCTTCACGCCCTTGAGAAGCTTGGCGCTGCCGCCGGAGAGGCGTGGATGGTAGGTGATAATCTGGAATGGGACGTGGCTGGAGCGCAGCAGGTGGGGATTTACAGCATCTGGGTGGACTGGCAGGGCGGGGGGCTGCCCGAATCAACCACCGTCCGTCCCGATAGAATCATCGGGAATATCTCCGAGCTAATGTGATTCGGCTGGAGAAATTCTTTGTGTTCTTTATATCTCAGCATGCTAGTTTAATGCTCTTGCTTACGAGGAAAAGGCTTTTTAAACCCTGTATGAACAGAAACGGTGATACTTAGAAGGAGTGTCTGGGAAGGACGAAGCCTCTGTGAAGATGGAGTGTGTAAGAGAGGCTTTACCCCATTAAATAAAAGCAACGGGGCGTCTGGGATGGACGAAGCTATCCGGGCAACAAAAGTGGGGTGTTTAAGAGGGGCGAAGCCCCTCTTAAACTTCCTTAAAGGGTGGTGGGTGGGAATAGACAAATATGAAAGGGGGTGGGGTTTTGCAAAATAAGTCCCTTTGCTAATGAGGTTTTATGAAAATCCAATATGAGCCTGACTTGACAATAAATTCTAACTATGTTACTTTATCATCACGATGAGTAGGAATATCGCTATTTTAGTCCTCGTTACATATACATAAACCGGCCAGTGGGTCGTCTCAGAAAGGGCCGTCCCCACGGGGCGGCATTTTTTTATCAATAAAAAAACGGGATGATAAGGAGAGAATATGAAAAGTGACGCTGCTAAAAAAGGTATTGAACGTGCTCCGCACCGGTCTCTGTTGTATGCCCTGGGCTGCACGCCGGATGAGATGGAGAAGCCTTTTATCGGCATTATTAACAGCTTCAGTGAAATCATACCCGGTCATATGCACCTGAATGAAATAGCAGATGCGGTAAAAGCAGGGGTGCGTAGTGCCGGGGGTGTCCCCTTTGAGGTTAATACCATCGGTGTCTGTGACGGCATCGCAATGAACCACCCGGGTATGAAGTTCAGTTTGCCCAGCCGTGAGCTGATAGCCGACTCGGCAGAGATAGTGGCTGAGGCACATGCCTTCGACGCCCTTGTTTTCGTCACCAACTGTGACAAAATAGTCCCCGGTATGCTTATGGCGGCGATGAGGCTAAACCTGCCGTCCATATTCATCAGCGGCGGTCCGATGCTGCGGGGGTATTTACCTACTAGCCAGGGACTGAGTAAGGTTGACCTTAGCTCTGTCTTTGAAGGAGTGGGCAAGGTAGCCGCCGGGCAAATGACCGAAGAGGAACTTTATCGGCTGGAGAGGGTAGCCTGCCCCGGCTGCGGTAGCTGCTCCGGAATGTTTACCGCCAATACGATGAACTGCCTGACCGAGGCGATGGGGATGGGGCTGCCCGGTAACGGTACTATTCCGGCAGTTGATATCCGCCGGCGGCAACTGGCAAAGGAAGCAGGGAAAAAGATTATGGAACTGCTGGCAAAAGATATCCGTCCGAGGGATATTGTAACCAGGGATGCTATTCATAATGCCTTTTCCGTTGATATGGCGCTGGGCGGCAGCACCAACTCGGTCTTACATGTTACGGCAATAGCCCATGAGGCGGGGGTTGATTTCCCGCTTTCAGTGGTGCATGAGGTGAGCGAGAGCATTCCCCAGTTGTGCCTGCTGAGACCGGCCGGTGAATATCATATTGAAGATTTAGACAAGGCCGGCGGTATTTCCGCAGTGATGAAGGAACTGGGAGGACTGCTTAAACTTGACTCAAAAACTGTTTCCGGTAAAACGGTGGCTGAGGTTATAGCCGATAAACAGGTTACGGATAAAGATGTTATCCACACCAGGGCTGATGCTTACTCGCAGACCGGCGGTCTTGCAATTCTGTTTGGCAACCTGGCGCCGGAGGGGTCGGTGGTGAAAAAAGCGGCGGTAGCTCCTGAGATGATGGTCCATCAGGGAGCGGCCAGAATATTTGACTCCGAAGAAGATGCGACACAGGCAATAATGGATGGCGGTATAAAGGCGGGTGAAGTTATAGTTATCCGTTACGAGGGCCCTCAGGGAGGACCCGGAATGAGGGAGATGCTTACCCCCACCTCACTGCTTGCCGGTATGGGCAGGGATAAAGAGGTTGCCCTGATAACCGACGGGCGCTTTTCCGGAGCGACCCGCGGAGCGGCTATCGGGCATATATCCCCTGAGGCGGCCAGCCGGGGACCGATTGCCGCCCTGGTCGAGGGAGATATAATCAAAATCGATATCCCGAATTGCAGGCTCGATGTAGAGCTGAGTGATAAAGAAATATCTAACCGCCTGGCGAAGCTTGCCGAATTTGTGCCTAAAATAAAAACGGGTTATTTGAAGCGTTATGCCGAGATGGTGTCTTCGGCCAGCACCGGCGCGGTGTTTAGAGAATAACAGGAGTAACTGCTATGAAAATGACTGGTGCCCAAATTATCTGTGAGTCTATGGTGAAAGAGGGAGTGGATGTTATTTTCGGCATCCTCGGCGGGGCGATTCTGCCTTTGTATGATACCCTGCCCCAGTTCCCTCAGCTGCGTCATATCCTGGCACGGCATGAGCAGGGCGCTGCTCACGCCGCCGACGGCTATGCCAGAGCTACGGGGAAGGTCGGGGTATGCTTTGCCACTTCCGGTCCCGGGGCTACCAACCTTGTAACCGGAATTGCAAATGCTCATCTCGATTCCGTCCCTATGGTGGCAATAACCGCCCAGGTTTCCAGGCCTTTTATCGGCAAGGACGCTTTTCAGGAGGTAGATATAACCGGAATCACTCTGCCTATAACCAAGCATAATTATCTTGTCAGTGATGTAGGTTCACTACCGAGGATAGTCAAGGAAGCGTTTCACCTGGCAAGGACCGGGCGCCCGGGTCCGGTGCACATCGATATACCGAAGGATGTTTTTACCGACGAGGTGGAGGCAAGCTATCCGAGCAGGCTCGACCTGCCCAGCTATAAGCCGACACTCCGGGGACACCCTTCGCAGATTAAGAAGGCGGCAAAGCTTATAAATGAGGCACAGCGGCCGCTCATTCTGGCCGGCAGGGGAGTAAATATCTCCGGAGCCTATGACAGTCTGAAGAAACTGGCGGAATCGGCGCAGATACCGGTGGTGACCACTTTGCTGGGTATCGGCTGCTTCCCGGAGAGCCATATTCTGAGTTTCGGTATGGTCGGGATGCACGGTATGGCTTACGCAAATATGGCGCTGGATGCTACCGATGTCCTTATCGCCATCGGGATGAGGTTCGATGACCGGGTGACGGCTAAAGTTAGCGGGTTTGCCCCCAGGGCACGCATTATCCATATTGATATAGACCCGGCGGAAATCGGCAAAAACGTTCGCGTGGACGTGCCGATAGTCGGCGATGTGAAGACCGTTCTCAGGGAATTGAACAAACAGGTTGAGTCCACTCAGCATGTCGACTGGTTTGAGCAGCTTGATAACTGGCGTAAGGAACACCCTTCGACGGATATCAGGGATAGTGACGGGGTACTGCCGCAGTATGCGATAAGGAAGATATACGATATAACGAAAGGCGAGGCTACGATTGTTACCGGCGTGGGACAGCACCAGATGTGGGCGGCCCAGTATTACTGGTACGATAAGCCGAACACCCTGATTTCATCGGGCGGACTGGGGACTATGGGCTTCGGACTGCCGGCGGCTATCGGGGCCAAGATAGGTTGCCCTGATGCCACCGTATGGTGCATAGACGGAGACGGAAGTTTCCAGATGACGATGCAGGAACTGGCGACCATAGCTCAGGAAAGGGCGGCGGTGAAGATAGCCGTAATAAACAACGGTTACCTGGGAATGGTAAGACAGTGGCAGGAGCTTTTCTACGACAGACGGTATGTAGCTACGCCGTTGAGCAGCCCGGACTTTGTAAAAATCGCCGAGGCGTACGGGATTCCCGCAGTACAGGCTGAGCGCCGGGAAGACGTAGCCCCGGCTATTGAGCGGGCAATGGCCGAAGATGGTCCTTTCCTGATTGACTTCAGGGTGGAACCGGAAGAGAACGTTTATCCGATAGTGCCGCCGGGGGCTGCTTTGTCAGAGCAACTCGAGGCACCGGCGAAGGAGGAGGCAGTATGGCAGCAACGAAACACACTCTAGTTGCTCTTGTTGAAGATAAGCCCGGAGTGCTTAACCGGGTGGCGAGTCTTTTCCGGAGGCGCGGTTTCAATATTGAAAGTATTGCCGTGGGACACAGTGAGTTGCCGAACATATCGCGTATGACTATCGTTGTCGATGGCAAAACGACTTCGGTGGAGCAGGTCAGGAAGCAGCTTGAAAAGGTCATCGACGTGGTCAGGGTTGCCGAGATTAGCAGCGATGATATGATTAGCCGTGAACTTGCCCTGGTTAAGGTGAAGACCACTCCGGCTACCCGGAGTGAGGTTATGCAGATTGTGGATATATTCAGGGCAAATATAGTAGATGTCGGGGCTGAAGCGGTAACGGTGGAGGTTACCGGGGACGAGGAGAAAATCAATTCATTACTGGGACTGCTTGCCGGGTTCGGTGTCAGAGAACTGGCAAGGACGGGCCGCATAGCCATGACCAGGAGGGGCGCAAGTCCGCAGAA